>JBASAE010000490.1:0-4556 GCA_049654285.1 Microbacterium sp. | reverse complement strand
GGCGGCGCCGACGGACGCCCCGATCGCGTGCGTCGCCCCCAGCTCGAGCGCTCCCATGACCGCGAGCACGTCCGCCGCCCACTCGGCCTGCCCCAGCCGGGACGATCGGGCCGACGCGCCGTGTGCTCGCAGGTCGACGCCGATCCTGGTGCGCCGATCGCCCAGTGCGCCCCACACCTGCCGCCAGCACGCCGAGGAGAGGTTGGCGGGGTGCACGAAGAGCACAGGATCCGCCCACGGCTCACGGCCCGGCGCGACGTGCACGGCCAGAACGCCTGCGGGACCTCGGACTTCGATCATGTCGATGTAATCTACAAGTTTCTTGTAAGTTCGTCAAGAGTCGCGGTCGGGCGTGAACGGCCTCGATCTACACTCGTCTCGTGGAGCCGCAACAGGAGACCGAGTACCTGACGATCGGAGAGGTCGCCGAGGCGGCCGGCGTGAGCGCGCAGACCCTCCGCGTCTGGGAGAGCATGGAGCTCCTGACACCGGAGCGCAGCCCGGGCGGGCATCGTCGCTACGCGCGGACGCATCTCGACCGCGCCCTCAAGATCGTGGAGCTGCGGCACCACTACGGCTGGAACCCCGCCGCGATCCGCACCGCGCTGGGGCGGACGGCGAGCGCGGCGCCGCCGCAGTGGCAGGGCTCGACGCTGCGCGCGATACGCAAGGACCGGGGGATGTCCGTCAAGGAGGCCGCCGAGCGGATCGGCGTCTCCGCATCCTTCCTCTCCTCGGCGGAGCGCGGCGAGTCCGCGGTGACGACGCAGTTCGCCGCCCGCGTCGCGGACGCCTACCTGGTTCCGATGACCGCCCTCGCCGATCACCATGCACGCGACCAGCACGTCGTCCGCGCCGATGAGCGCGCACGCGGCGAGTTCGCCGGAGGGGTTCTGTGGGAGGAGCTCACCACTCCGGGCCACGCCATCGAGGCCGCTCTGCTCACCGTGCCCGTCGGCGAGTCCTCCGGAGGGCCGTACGCCCGCCCCGGCGAGACCTTCATCCTCGTCACGGCGGGAAGCATCCTCCTTCTCACCGAGGACGAGGACCTGCGCCTGGACACGGGCGACGCCGTCACGATGACCGGGGGGCGGGCGTTCGAATGGCGCAACGACGGCACCGAGACCCTTCACGCGGTGTGGATCGAACAGCTTCCCGCGGGGGCGTGGGACCCCGCGCAGGTGGCGGGGGCGGTGGCGATGCTCGCCAGCCGTCGCACCCCGCCCCCCGTAGCCGACTGATCACCCCGCGGGCTCGAGGATCCGCTCGGAGTGCTCGATCGCGGTCCGCTCGGCGGCGGGATCGTACCCGCGCATGAGCAGGGAGTAGAGCACGCCGCTGACCAGCAGTCCGACGATGAACGCGATGTCGGCGCCGTGCAGCGCCTCCGCCACCGGGCCGGTGAAGAACGGGGTCACCATGAACGGGATCATCGCTGCGATCCCCGCCCCGTACGACAGCAGCCCCCGCCAGCCCCACCTCCCGTAGAGGCCGGTCGGGTTCACGATCTCGAGGATCGCGTAGTGGCCGCGGCGGACGATGTAGTAGTCCACCAGGTTCACCGCCGTCCACGGCACGAGCGCGTAGAGCAGCAGGGTGATGAAGCCGCTGAAGCTGCCGACGAAGTCATCCGGCATGATCCCGGCGATCGCCAGGGCTATGGCCGCGCAGACGACGATGCCGCCGATGCGCCACGCGCGGTTCGGCGTGAACTTCCGGAATCCCTCGATGCCCGTCAGCGCGGAGAGCATCGCCCCGTACACGTTGACGCCCATGATGGCGATCGCGGAGGGGACGATCGTGGCGATGACGGCGAACGTCCCGAACCCGGGGAACCACATGTCGCCGACCTCCTGCATGCTGCCGACGGCGTCCGGCGCGGGCAGCGCGCTCGCCATCAGCGCGCCGAGCACCATCAGCCAGATCGAGCCGAGCGCCGCGCCGAGATAGGTCCAGAGGATGGTCTTGCGGGCGGGGGTGTCGGCGGGCAGATAGCGGGAGTAGTCCGAGACGTACACGGCGTAGCCGATCTGGTAGCCGGCGGCGACGGCGAACTGCGCGAGGAAGGCGTTCCCCTCGAACCCGCCGGGGGCACCGGCCCCGGGCTCCAGGTTCACGGCGGCGATCACCGTGATGATCACGAAGATCGGCACGACCAGCAGAGTCAGCCACCGGAGCACGAAGTGCAGCAGGTCGTAGCCGAAGATCGCGAGCGCCACGGACACCGCGATCACGACCGGGTACCAGACCCATGGACCGCCGGGGAGCACGAGCTGCAGGGACTGCGCGGCGAGGATGATCCCGAACACGCTCAATCCGATGTACATCGCGACCACGATGAGAAGCGGCACGACGACGCCCCGTGACCCGAACTGCGCGCGCGACTGGATCATCTGCGGCAACCCCATGGTGGGCCCCTGATTGGCGTGGAAGGCCATGAAGAACGTTCCGAACAGCACGCCGAGGACGACCGCGATCGTGGACCATCCGAAGCTCAGGCCGCCGAGCGGGCCGACGAAGCCGATGACGGCGGCGGTAATGACGAACTCCCCGGTGAACCAGAACGGCGCCTGGTGCCAGGCCTTGCCATGTCGCTCCCGGCGGGGGATGTAGTCGATCGATCGCAGTTCGATCGCGCCGGATCGCGTAAGGGTATCTGAACTCATCGTCGGGCTCCAATGTGGGGTAAGCTGCGGCTGAGATTACAGTTCTTTTTTAGATTTGGCTAGAGGGTCGGAAGGAAAGACGATGACAGACACCATCGGCCCGATCGACAGCTCCCGTGTGCCCCGCTACGCCGGACGCGACGGATTCGCCCGGCTGCCGCGTCGGGATCAGGTCGAGCACGCGGACGTCCTCATCGCCGGCGTGCCCTTCGACAGCGGCGTCTCCTACCGCCCGGGGGCGCGCTTCGGCCCGAACCACGTGCGTGAGGCGTCCCGCCTGCTCCGCCCGTACAACCCGGCGCTGGACGTGTCGCCGTTCGAGCTCGCGCAGGTCGCGGACGCCGGCGACATCGCCGTGAACCCCTTCGACATCGGCGAGGCGATCGGCGCGGTCGAGCAGGCGGCACTCGACCTCACCGCCGACGGCGCGCGGCTGGTCACGATCGGCGGCGACCACACGATCGCCCTGCCGCTGCTGCGCGCCGCGGCACAGCGACACGGCCCGGTCGCGCTGCTGCACTTCGACGCGCACCTCGACACGTGGGACACCTACTTCGGCGCGGAGTACACGCACGGGACCCCGTTCCGTCGCGCCTTCGAGGAGGGGATCATCGACACCGAGGCCCTCAGCCACGTCGGCACGCGCGGCCCGCTGTACGGGAAGCGCGACCTCGAGGAGGACCGCCGGTTCGGGTTCGGGATCGTCACGAGCGCCGATGTCTACCGGCGGGGCGTGGACGAGGTCGTCGGCGCCCTGCGCGACCGGATCGGCGACCGGCCGCTGTACGTCTCGATCGACGTCGACGTGCTCGATCCCGCACATGCTCCGGGCACCGGCACCCCCGAGGCCGGCGGGATCACCAGCCGGGAGCTGCTCGAGATCCTCCGGGGGCTCCGGGGTCTCGACCTCATCGGCGCGGACATCGTCGAGGTCGCACCCGCGTACGATCACGCCGAGATCACCGGCGTCGCCGCGTCGCACGTCGCGTACGACCTGGTGTCCCTCCTCGCGATGCGACACGGACGCGAACGACCCCGGCCCTCGGGCTCGGCAGCCACGGCGGGGAATTGACGCGTCACACCCGTTGTTGCAAGCATTGACACGTCAATTCAACGGGCCCGGGTGTGCATACACGGCCCCGCGGGTTCGCGAGCCGCTCGCGGACGACCCGACGACCGGCGGCCCGACGCACGCGCCTCGGCCCGGAGCGTCGAGAGCGGCAAGCACATCCGCGCCCGAGAGTCTCGAGGAGAGCACCATGAGCGAGTTCGAGGACATCCCCACGGGCGTCCCGGACGACGTCCGCACGATCGGCATCCTGGGCGCGGGGAAGGTGGGGACGGCCCTGGCCCGGCTGTCCGTCGCCGCCGGATACCGCGTGCTGATCGCGGGATCCGGCGATCCGGAGCGGATCGCCCTGACCGTCGACGTGCTCGTGCCCGGTGCGGTCGCGGTGCACCCCGAGGTCGCGGCGAGCGAGGCGGATGCCGTCATCCTGGCGCTTCCGCTGGGAAAGCACCGCCGGCTTCCGGTCGCCGAGCTCGCCGGCAAACTGGTGATCGACTCGATGAACTACTGGTGGGAGACCGATGGGATCCGCGACGATCTGAGCGATCCGCGCACCTCCACGAGCGAGCTGGTGCAGGATTTCCTGATCGGAGCGCGGGTCGTGAAGGGCCTCAATCACATGGGCTACCACGATCTCGAGGCGGAGGCCCGGCCTGCCGGGGAGCCCGGGCGCAAGGCGATCGCGGTCGCCGGAGACGACGACGCCGACGTCGCACGTGCCGCCGCGCTGATCGACGCACTCGGATTCGACCCCGTGGTCGCCGGCCCGCTCGCCGCGGGCGCCGCGCTGCAGCCCGGCACGCCCGCCTTCGGCGCCGACG
>JBASAE010000489.1:0-5984 GCA_049654285.1 Microbacterium sp. | reverse complement strand
CGCATGAGGCGCTGGTGCACGGCGCGGTCGAAGTGCTGCGCGAGCTCATCGTCGGACGCGAGTTCACCTCGCCCTCCGCGATGACCGAGGAGCTGCACCAGCACACGTTCTGGATGGGCAGGGGCGGATCGGTCACACACACCATCAGCGGTGTGAACATCGCCCTCTGGGACCTGGCCGGACAGGAATGGGGCGCGCCGGTCTCGCGGCTGCTCGGAGGCGCCCACCGCGACCGGGTGCGTCCCTATGCATCGGTGCTGATGGACGAGCCGTCGGCGCTGCGCGACAACCTGACCGCTCTGTCCGCGGAGGGGTTCCGGGCGTTCAAGATCGGCTGGGGCAGGTTCGGGCGGGACGACTCCCGCACCGACGAGCTGCTGGTCCGCACCGCGCGTGAGGCCATCGGAGAACACTCCCTGCTCGCGGTGGACGCCGGCGGCAGCGACGGATACTGGCCCCACGGCGTGCGGTGGGCGGCGAACACGGCCCACATGCTCGCCGGATACGACGTCGCCTGGTTCGAGGAGGCGCTGAACCCGGACGACCTCGAGGGGTTCGTGCGGCTCACGCAGCTGTCTCCCGTGCCCGTCAGCGGAGGCGAGACCCTCACGCGACGGCAGGCGTTCGCCCCGTTCATCGATCGCCGCGCCTTCGACATCATCCAGCCGGACGTGACCAAGGTGGGTGGCCTCGACGAGTCGATGGCCATCGGGCGGCGGGCGGAGGACGGAGGGCTCACGCTCATCCCGCACGGCTGGAACACCGCGGTCGGCCTCGCCGCCGACCTGCACACCGCGGCGGCGCTGCGCTTCACCGACCTCGTGGAGTACTGCACCGGGTCGGCCTACATCGACGACCTCGTGGTCGGAGGGTGGCGGCTGGACGAGGACGGCTGCCTCGCGGTGCCGACCGCGCCGGGCCTGGGCGTCGAGTGGGACCGCGACGCCCTGCTGCGGTACACCGGGGGTGTCGATCTGATCACGCCCTGACCGGGAAGAGGGTGGGCCCCCGGACGCCCTTCACGGTGTCGCACCCTGCCGGTACCCTCTATCCAGGAGGTGCTGTGGGACGGACAGCGGATGCCATCGCCGAGGGCGTGGCGATCGCCGCGGCGGCGGCGCGTCTGGCGGTGAAGAACCGCATCCTCGTCGACACGATCGCCCAGGGCGAGGCCTTCGACATCGAGCATTCCGCGGCGCACGCGCGCAATGCGCTGCTCGCGATGGCGAAGGAGTCGGAGGAGGCCGCCGAGCTGCTCACCAGGCTGCGTAAGAGGGCCAAGGGGCGGCACTCGGATCCGTCCGGCACCCATGACTACCGCGACCGCGACGTCCGCAACCTGAAGCGCAGGGCGAAGCAGTCCGCCGGGGTCGCCCAGCGTCTGACCGACATGGCCGGCGACGACGAGCAGCTGCGCGAGCTCGTGGAGGAGGCCCGCGTCGCGGCCTGGGCCGACGTGCGGGGCAATCTCGACCGCAGGCTGCGCGTGGAGGGCATGCGTCCCGACCAGGACCCGGACTACGCATCGCTGCGCGAGGCGCGGATGCAGGCGCTCAAGCTCGTCGACCTGCAGGCGCTGTCCTCCGAGCAGCGCGCTCGGCGCAAGCGCCTCGAGAAGGCCGAACGCGCGGCGGCGAAGGAGGCCGAGAAGGCGGCGGGCAAGGGGGCCAGGGGCGCCGGGATCGCGCGGCGCGGCGGGAAGGCGTCCTGACGGACGGCGATTCGTGTTGCCGGGCATCCTGTTGTAGGCTGTACGTCGGCCCGCTTTGCGGGTCGTGCGCCACTAGCTCAATGGATAGAGCATCTGACTACGGATCAGAAGGTTGGGGGTTCGAGTCCCTCGTGGCGCGCACTGTGTTGAGACAGTTTCCGAAGGCCCCGGCTCCACCCGGGGCCTTCGGTTTTTCCGTGGGCGGTGCGGCCTATCGGCCAAGACGTATGGGGTGCCCCGCCCTGTCCGCATCGACGAGCGCGCTGCAGCCGGTCTGTGCGGCATTCACGCAGAGCCCTGCTGGGCAGGATGGTGTCCCGTCGTCTTACGACGGAGGTCGCCGTCCGGCATAGTAGTGGTATGGATGTTGCGGAGAAGGCTCCGATCGTCGTCGGAGTGGATGGTTCGGAGTCTGCGACCGGGGCGCTGCGCTATGCGGCTCGTCTTGCGGAACGGCTGGGGAACCCGATCCGAGTCGTCAGCACCTGGGACCTTCCCGCCCTGGTGGACTATCGGGAGGGGCATGGATGGGACATGGAGTCCATCGCAGGGGAGATCCTGGAGTCCTCCCTTGACGCCGTCTTCGGCGATCAGCGTCCCCCGGGGCTGACATCGTCGGTGCGACCGGGCCCGCCGGCTGCCGCTCTGATCGATGAGAGCCGGGGAGCCGAGCTGCTCGTCCTCGGGAGCCGGGGCAGGGGAGGGTTCGTGGGACTCCTTCTCGGCTCCGTGAGCGCGACGTGCGCGGCCCATGCGCACTGCCCGGTCCTCATCGCCCGCGACAGCGCCGACCAGTAGGCCCGGCCCTTCGTCGCCGGAAGTCAGCGATCGGCGGACGGCCGGTGCCTGAACAGGTGGAGAGAAGGGGAAGAGATGATCAGCATCCTCGATGAACAACGTTGCTACGAGCTTCTCACGGCGACGACGGTGGGAAGGATCGGCTTCGTGCACGACGACGTGGTCCAGATCCTCCCCGTCAACTTCGTGGTCGCCGGCCACGATCTTCTCGTGCGGACCTCACCCGATGGGATCCTGGGCTCACTCGCCAAGGACGGCCCGACGGTGGCTTTCGAGGTCGACCACCACGAGAGCCTCGCACGCTCGGCGTGGAGCGTGCTCATGCACGGTTCACTTACCCATGCGTCAGCGGAGGAGGCTGCGGCACTGACCGCGCGCGTGCTCCCCTGGGCGGGCGGTCAGCGAGACCTGCCACTGCGCTTCCGAATCGCCAGCATGACCGGTCGCGCCGTGAAGCACACATCCTCCTGACGGGCGCGACAGGAGTCCGTGGTGCTCCTGTGGATGCTCCCCCAGGGTCGTCCCGTCGGGATGAGGCGGCTCGGCGTGGCCGCCGGCTCCCCGAACAGTGCCGGCGAAGCACGGAGGCCCTAGCCTAGAGGCGTGACTGCGTACGTCTCGGCCTTCGACCTGTTCTCCATCGGCGTTGGCCCGTCGAGCTCGCATACGGTGGGACCGATGCGGGCGGGTCTCGACTTCGCCGCCCGGCTGCGCGCCGAGGGGCGACTGCCCGATGTCGCGCGCGTCTCCTGCTCGCTGTACGGCTCTCTCGGTGCCACCGGACTCGGCCACGGCACCCCGGATGCCGTGCTCGCGGGCCTGCGCGGGCTCGCCCCTGAGACCTGCGACCCGGATGAGGTGCGGGCGCTCTGGAGCGACTGGCCCGAGGGTGGCGTGCTCGACCTCGACGGCACGCACGGGATCCCGTTCGCGAAGGACGACATCGCGTTCGAACCGCGCACGCGGCTGCCCGGGCATCCGAACGCGATGACGTTGCGGGCGTTGTCCGCAGACGGAGACGTCGTCGGCGAGCAGACCTACTACTCGATCGGCGGCGGTTTCATCCGCCGTGAGGGTGAGGACGCCGGGATCGCCGCCGCGCCGCATCCGTACCCGTACGACGACGCCGAGACCCTGCTGGCCCTGTGTGACGAGCACGGGCTGACGATCGCCGAGATCGCGCGCCTGAACGAGGCCGCATGGCGCACCGAGGAAGAGATCGCCGCCGGTCTCGACGCGATCTGGGACGCGATGGCCGTCTGCGTCGACGCGGGCCTGCACACCGACGGCACCCTGCCGGGCATCCTCAAGGTGAAGCGCCGCGCCGCTGCCATCCGCGAGCAGCTCGAGGCCGTCGAGTCCGACGGGCACCCGCAGGTCCCGGGGGAGTGGCTGGGGGCGTTCGCGCTCGCCGTCAACGAGGAGAACGCCGCCGGCGGGCGGGTGGTCACCGCTCCGACGAACGGCGCAGCCGGCATCCTGCCCGCCGTCGCGATGTACTGGTGGCGCTTCCTCGCCGACTCCGGGCTCGGCGCCGGCAATGCGGTGACCCCGTACGGCGAGCTGGTCGGCAGCGCCCTGCTCGGCTTCGGATCCGACACGTCCTCGGATGTGACGGACGACGCCCAGACCGCCGAGGCCAATCGGCGTCGCGGCATCCGCCGATTCCTGCTGACCGCGACGGCGCTCGGCTCGCTGTTCAAGCACAACGCCTCGATCTCGGGCGCCGAGGGCGGCTGCCAGGCCGAGGTCGGCTCGGCCTGCGCGATGGCCGCGGGCGGACTGACCGCCGTGATGGGCGGGACGAACCGGCAGATCGAGAACGCCGCCGAGATCGCGATGGAGCACCACCTCGGGTTGACCTGCGACCCGATCGGCGGGCTGGTGCAGATCCCGTGCATCGAACGCAACGCGATCGCGGCGTCCACCGCCGTGACCGCCGCGCGTCTCGCGCTGCGCGGCGACGGTCACCACTACGTGTCTCTGGACGCCGTGGTCGAGACCATGCGCCAGACCGGAGCCGACATGTCGACGAAGTACAAGGAGACCAGCGAGGGCGGACTCGCGGTGAACGTCATCGAGTGCTGAGGTGCGCGCGTGGGCGCCCGAGGCTCGAGCCGGATCGTGGCGTGAGCGACGATCGCGATCAGTCGTAGGCTGACGGCATGAGCACCAAACGTCGGCCGGGACGTCCGCGAGGGGCGTCCGGTTCGCGTGAGCGGATCGTCGCGGCGGCCGTCGGCGAGTTCGGCGAGCACGGCTACGACGGTGCGACGATCCGCGCGATCGCGGCGCGTGCCGAGGTGGATCCGGCGCTGGTGCACCACTATTTCGGCTCCAAGGCCGACCTCTTCGCCGACGTGGCGGGCTTCCCGGTCCGTCCGGACGTCGCGGTCCCCGGCATCCTGCGCGGCCCCCGCGATCAGGCCGGGGAACGGATCGTGCGCTTCGTGCTGGAGGCCTTCGAGCGTCCGGACGTGCGGGGGCGCGGGGTCATGCTGATCCGCTCGGTGGTCGGAGGGAAGGCGGCGTCCTCGCTCGTCACCGCGTTCCTCACCCGGGAGCTGCTGCCCCGGATCGCGCGCGAGCTCGATGTCCCCGATGCCGAGCTGCGCGCCGCCCTGGTCGCGTCGCAGATCGTCGGCCTGCTCGTCGCGCGGCATGTCGTCCGCGTGCCGGCGACGGCGGACGCCACGGTCGACGAGCTGGTCGCCCGGGTCGGGCCGACCGTGCAACGGTACCTGTTCGAGTGACGGCCGGATGCGGGCATTGACATCTCGAGCCTTCGAAGCGCACAATTCATCACATGATGAATAATGCGGTGGAGATCGAGGGACTGCGCGTGCGACGTGGGCGGCACGCGGTGCTCGATGGGCTGGACGTCGACGTCCCCCGTGGGCGGATCACGGGACTGCTCGGACCGAGCGGATGCGGCAAGACCACCCTGCTGCGCAGCATCGTGGGCGTGCAGAAGACCAAGGGCGGCCGGGTGACGGTGCTCGGAGAGCCGGCGGGCGCACGCGGACTGCGCCGACGCGTCGCGTATGGCACCCAGGGGGCCGCGGTGTACTCCGATCTCACGGTGCGTCAGAACCTGCAGTACTTCGCCGCGGTGCGAGGGGCGCCGCGCGGTGAGGTCGACCGCGTGCTCGACGAGGTCGGGCTGCGCGACCACGCGAAGCAGCAGGTGTCGGCGCTCAGCGGCGGGCAGGCCGGCCGGGTGTCGCTCGGCGCCGCGCTGCTCGGAGGGCCGGAGCTCGTCGTGCTCGACGAGCCGACCGTCGGCCTCGACCCGGTCCTGCGCAGCGAGCTGTGGGGCATGTTCCGGCGCATCGCAGACAGCGGCACGACGCTCATCGTCTCGAGCCACGTGATGGACGAGGCGCGCCGCTGCGACCGGCTGCTGCTGATGCGCGATGGACGGCTGATCGCGGACACCACCCCGCACGACCTGCTCGCCGACACCGGGCAGACG
>JBASAE010000488.1:0-20029 GCA_049654285.1 Microbacterium sp. | reverse complement strand
GAACAGGCACTTAGCGACACGGAGGCCGCGAGGCGGCAGGCGGCCCAGCGGCAGGCCGTCGAGCGGGATCGCCTCACCGTCCAGGTGTACGGGGCGGAGCAGGCACGGCACATGCGGGGCACCTTCCGCATCCCCAACCCCAGAGCCGATGCTGAACGCGCCAGGCAGCGGGCCGCCGAGGCGCGGCGGGTCATCGCGGAGCTGGACGCCCGCCCTATCGCTGAGGCCGCCGAATGGCTCACCCACCGACGCGAGCAGCAACGAATCGAACGCGAGGCCCTGAAAGCCCGCCAGGAAGCCCTCACGCGCCGGAACGCTGGGCCGACAAGGACCGGCCCGGATCAAGACAGAGGGCGGCTTGGACTCAGCCTGTGACCAGAGCGGTCATGCCGGGGCCGCCTGGGAACTGATCGGTAGCCGGGAGGCTTTGGGTGGCCAGGGCAGCCAGTCACCGTCGGCGCTGACTGCGGCGACCGCATCGAGCGTGGCGCGGGCAGTCTTGAGCAGTTCGGCTGGTACGTCTTCGGCACGCGATTGGCCGCCGCGCTGATGCCCTCCATCGAGAGCCCGAAGGCGATGCGAGACGGTCTGGCCCATGCCTTTCACGAAGCCGTGGCCGCGATCGTAGCTCCATTTCGCACGTCGTGGTTCGCTTACCTCTTCGGTGAATCCGCCGCCAATGATCGCGAACACCTGCCATTCGAGTTCGTCCGCAACATCGTCCCATCGCTCGTCGCAAGCCTTGCAGCCGCACGAGGGGTAGAACTCCCTGAAAAGCGTTCCAGCGTGCAGCCGCACCGCTGGGTAGCTCGTCAGCACGAACACGAGCGGGGCACACGCGTCGCCCCGCGGTGTGAAGCGCACGGCGCGCACGGTCTCCTCGGCGGTCGGCGCATGCAGCAGGCCGTCCGTGACGTGGTGCCCTTCCTCGACATCGACCTCGTAGTTGGAGACGAGATAGTCAATGAGCGCCGCCGCGACGGTATGCAGAGGAGCGAAGCGCTCCGGGTGCTCTTCCACCGAGTAGCTGTCCTCGGGCGGGGTTCCCCCGCGGCTCGCCCAGCGGCTACCGTACTCGATGACGTTGCCGTCATCGTCTCGGAACTCGACCGGTTCGATCTGCGGTCTCGTGTACTCACTCACGCGGACTCCCGTCCCGTTCTTCCCTTGCCCCGTGAGAAGGGCAGTGCCATCCCGCCGTTACGCTGACGCACTGTAGCGCTGGCGTGCGGCCTCGCCGCTGGTGCCGATCGCCTCGCCGACCTCCCGCCACGACAGGCGCTTCTCCCGTGCCGCGCGTACGGCATCTGCGAGTTCGCGTTCGGCCGTGTCGCGTCGCCAGGCGGCGAGCTTGACCGCCATGACGGGCGGGATCGGAGCGCCCTGGTCGCCGGGCTGGGGGTCGTAGTTCTCGAACGCGTCCGCGAACTCGTCGGCGCGAGCCTTGATGTCTTCGATAGAGCGTGGAGCCATGATGTTCACCTCAGATACTTGGGTCGAGCCGGACGCATCGCATGAGCGATCGCGATCACACCATGCCATTCGATGACGCCGACTTCGACCAGTGTGCCGGTCTCGTCGGGGCCGATGAACATGGTCATCGCGTCGTCTTGCACGAAGTGCCGGACAGGGAAACGGAGCGCATGGAGCATCGCCGCATCTGTGACGCCATGCCGGTGGGCACTGTCCAGGATGATCGGTTCCGGCTCCATGTCACAAGTTTACTTGCCACAAGGTAACTTGCCAAGGCTCACGCGCCGCAGGGCTTCCTCATCGGGACAGCTGCTTCTTGTTTTCTGTGATTACGTTCTACCGTAGGATCGGTGCATGAGTGCAGGTGATATTGAGGCGCGGGTGAGCGTGTTGGAGCAAGCGGTGGCGGAGCTGCAAGGGCGTTCCGCTGCGACTGTCGCCCGATCCGGCGCGGAGGCAGCGAGCTCGATGACTGAGGCCTTGTGGGCGTTGGAGGGGTTGAAGAGTCGTGCTCCCGAGGGTGGCGCGGTGCTGTACACGGGTGCTGTCGATCTGCCGACAGGCGGTGCCGTGCAGTGGCAGTACGGGCTGGCCGCGTCCGAGGTTCTGGCGCAGGACTGGACGGAACACGCGGGCACGCTGGATGCGTTGGGGCATCCGGTTCGTCTGGCGATTCTGCACGCGGTGTTGCACGGGACGGTCACCGCGTCTGGTCTTGTCGAGGCGTTGGAGAGCGGGACGAGTGGTCAGGTCTACCACCACCTGAAAGAACTAACCACGACGGGATGGCTCGTCTCTCCCGGCCGAGGCCTATACGAGGTTCCGGCAGCTCGGGTGGTGCCGTTGCTCGCGATCCTGGTGGCCGTGGGACGCCACGATGAGGCCGTCTATTCCTGGCTGGGCCGCGCATCTTCTCGGGTTGCCGGGCGCGGTGTCCTTCCGCCGTTACCTGCCGATCGTCCGCGATGCGAACGCGCTCGAAGACCGGATGCGAGCACTGGGCGACGACGGGCTGCGTTCCGAAGCAGCAGCACTGTATCTGCGCACCGGGGAGAAGCGGCTGCACCGGGAGGCAACAGCACGCTACCTCGCAGTTGCACGGGAAGCAGCGGACCGCACGGTGGGGCTGCGGGCATTCGATGAGCAGCTGCTGGGCTGCTGTGCGCTGTTGTCGGGTCATGCGGTGGAAATGGACACCGGAGAGGGTAAAACGCTCGTCGGCGCTCTCGCCGCCGCGGGATTCGCGGTCGCGGGGCGGCGGGTGCATGTGATCTCGGTGAACGACTACCTCGCCGAGCGTGATGCGGCATGGATGGCGCCATTCTTCGATCTGCTGGACGTGCGCACGGGCTGGATCGGCCAGCACACCTCACATGAGGATCGCCGCACCGCCTACGAGTGCGATGTCGTGTACGCGCCGGTGAGCGAGATCGGGTTCGACGTGCTCCGAGACCGTTTCACGGTCACCAAGCGGGAGAGGGTGGCACCGGTGTTCGATGTCGCGATCGTCGACGAGACCGATGCGGTGATGATCGACGAGGCGATGGTCCCGCTCGTGCTCGCAGGCTCCTCCGGCCACGAAGCGGACGAGTTCGACCAGGCCACTGCTCTGGTGGAAGCTCTCACCCCGGACGAGGACTTCAGTATCGACGCGGACCAGGCCACCGCCAGCCTGACCGACGACGGGCTCGATCGTTTGGAAGCGAAGCTCGGCCGGATCAACCTCTACGACACCGAGCACCTGGCGATGTTCACTCGCATCAACCTCGCTCTGCACGCCCGGACACTGGTGCACCGTGACGTGGACTATCTGGTGACCGACGGAAAGATCACGCTGATCAACACCACCCGCGGCCGGGTCGCGCATCTGCAACGCTGGCCCGACGGCCTCCATGCCGCACTCGAAGCGAAGGAGCATCTGCCCGTGTCAGCTCCCGGCGTGATCCTCGACCAGATTACCGTCCAAGACCTTCTCCTCCAGTACGAGACCAGGGCGGGGATGAGCGGCACCGTCACCGCGGTCGCGGAAGAACTCATCGAGTTCTACAAGCTCCCCGCAGGTCGAGTCGAACGCCACGAACCGAACCAGCGGGTCGACGTCGCCGACAGCATCGTTCTAACCGAAGAAGCGAAGACCACGGCCATCATCACCGAAGTGGCGACACGACACCGGACCGGGCAGCCGGTGCTCGTGGGAACGCAGAGCGTCGCCGAGTCCGAAGCCCTCGCCGTCCGCCTCGGCGCGGCCGGTGTGCCGGTGCGGGTGCTGAATGCGAAGAACGATGCGCAAGAGGCGGAGATCGTCGCTCGTGCGGGCGAGTACGGGGCGGTGACGATCTCCACACAGATGTCCGGGCGAGGAACCGACATCCGTCTCGGCGGGGTCAACGAACTCGACCACGACCGGGTCCTGAAAGCAGGCGGCCTCGCCGTGATCGCGACAAGCCGATACCCGTCCCGACGCCTCGACGCCCAACTTCGCGGACGCGCGGGACGGCAAGGCGATCCTGGCATCAGCCGCACGTTCCTCAGCTTCGAGGACGACGTGATCCAGTTGCACGCCACCGACCGCATGCTCACCCGCATCGACCGGGAACAAGACGCGTTGCCCGGTCTCACACGTCAGACGATCGCCGATCAGTGCCAGGCGATCGCGGAGAGCCTGCGCACAGACCGCCATCGCGCAACCTGGGTCTACAACCGCGCCATCTCCGCACAACGACGGGCCGTCCTCGCCCATCGTGAAGAGATCGTCGACAGCTCGGCGGCGGACGAACGAGTGCAAGACCTCATCCCCGATCACTGGCGTCGACTCGTGGACGCTCGGGACCCGGCGCGTGTGTCAGAGACCACCCGAGCGGTCGCCCTGTTCTTCCTGGATGAGCAGTGGGTCTCGCACCTAACGACCCTGCAGGAGATCAGAGACGGCATCCATCTCCGAGCCCTCGGCGGAGACAAACCCGCCGACGAGTTCCACCGACTCGCCCTGCGCGAGTTCCACGGCTTCTTCGACCGCACCTATCAAGCCGCCGCAGACTTCATCGCCGGGCTCAGCGCCGACGATATCGGCCGCGACCTCACAGAGCTGGGGCTCAGGCGGCCCTCCGCGACCTGGACCTACATGATCACGGACGACCCCTACGGAAACCCCGGAGACCGATTCATCCGCAGAGTCGGAAAGTTCGTCCGCTCAAAAATCCTCAACCTCGAATAGTGCTGAGGACCGACGAGGGGGTGCCGATTCGGCACCCCCATTGGGAGTGTCAGGACTCGCGGGTATCAGTCGCGGTGTCAGCAAACAGGGCGAGGAACTTCTCGCGCGGGATCACGACACGACGGCCGAGCTTGACGGAGGGGATGGTACCGTCCTCGATGCCTACCGTGATGGTGCGGGGATCGACTCCGAGTGCCTGGGCGGCTTCCTGGCGCGTGATGACGAGGCTGCGCCGCTTGCGGAGGTCGTCGATGTCAAGGGTGCTCTGACGCATGATCGCACCATCCGTTCTTTGCCGCGCGCGAGGAGGGTGCATTCAACGGTAGAAGCCTACGCTTGCGTTGTCAAGTAGCGCGATGTATGTTCTTACTATGGAAACAGAGCGGGTGAGGGGCAACCCTCCGGGAATCACCAACACGCACGTTGCCGCGAACATCCGCGCCGCACGCCAGGCGATCGGCATGGACTTGCGCACCATGTCCGACGCGCTCGGAGCGGCGGGCCGGAAGCTGTCACCCTCGGGGATCAGCAAGCTGGAAAATGGGGATCGGCGGGTGGACGTGGACGACCTCACCGTGATCGCCTACCTGCTGCGCACCAGCCCCGCAGCACTCCTGACACCCCCGGAGGAGCAGACCACGCTGACGGGAGTGCCCGAGTCGTATCTGCCCGAGGAAATCGAGAAGTGGGCGCGCGGGGAACTCACCCTCACCAGCGATGGACTGCTGGCGTACTGGCAGCAGGAATGGGTGGTGTGCCTGAACCGCATCCAGTACTTCGAGAGCGCCCTGCGGCACGGCAGCCCGAGCCAGACCAGCCACGACAACTACACCCAACGCCTCACGGACTTGAAGGAACGCCAACGGCTCATCAGACAGCGCGGCGTGCACATCGACCCGACCGGGCGCGTGTTCGACGCCGCCGACTACGCGGGTCGCTTCGACCCCACCGAGTAACCCGCCACCGCACAGAGCAAGGGAACCGGAATCATGGCATCACGCACAACGCCACCAGAGCCCACGGATGGCGAGACCAAGGGCACACAGAAGGGGCGCCGCCCGCGCACACGGCGTCGGGGCCGCGGGTCGATCCAGTCGTACCAGACCGCCGCGGGGAAGCGGTGGCGCTATCAGATCTGGGTACCGGTCGATCCGGAACAGCCCGACCTCGGGGAGAAGAAGTTCAGCCGGGGCGGGTTCGCCACAGCCGCCGATGCGGACGCCGCGTTGCAGGATGCGCTCAAGCAGCGCGACCAGAACGAGAAGTTCGGCGGGAAAGTGCCCACCCTCGGCGTCTACGCGGACGCCTGGGTGGAAGGACTCAAGCTCGCGGACTCCACGATCGCCGGGTACAAGAAGATCATCCGTAACCATCTGCGCCCGCAGCTCGGGCACTACCCGCTCGACAAGCTCACCCCCACCCGGATCGCTCGCCACTACCGCGAGCTGGAGCAGCATGGCCGGAAGGACGAGCAAGACAAGGGCGGGCCGCTGTCGGCCAACACCGTCCACAAGGCCCACGTCGTGCTCGGAGCAATCCTCGACGCCGCGATCGAGGACGGGAACCTCACCACCAACCCCGCCAAGCGGAAGGCGGCGAAAGCACCGACCACGAGCCAGATGCGCGCGGAGAAGCCCGAGCTGGTCACCTGGACGGCCGATCAGCTCGCCGCGTTCCTCACGTGGGATCGCGACGAGAAGCAGGACGAGCTGTTCGCTCTGTGGTGGCTGATCGCCAACACCGGGATGCGGCGCAGCGAAGCCCTCGCCCTCAAATGGAGCGACCTGAACCCCACAACCTCACAGATCAGCATTCGACGGGCGATCAACACCGAGGACTGGACGAAGACGAAGACCACCAAGACCGGCAACGCCCGCGTCATCGACATCGACGCCGCAACCGTGAAAGTGCTCGCCTCCTACAAGGTCGCCCGCGCCGAGCTGTCCTTCGGGCTGGCGAAGGCTGAGGCTTACATCTTCGGCGACGACGACGGGCAGCCCCGCTCGCCCGACGCGATGACGAGCCGCTGGGACCGCCGCCTCAAATGGGCCGCGAGGGTCAAGAAGTTCGAGCACCTGCCCCGCGTCACCCTCAAAGGACTCCGGCACACCCACGCGACGATCCTCATGGAACTCGGCGTGCCACCCAAGGTCGTGCAAGAACGCCTCGGCCACTCCACCATCACCACGACGATGAACATCTACAGCCACGTCACCCCGACGATGCAGAAGAACGCCGTCGACCAATTCGCCAACCGCCTCGCCGGAGCCTGAGCCCCGCGATGGGGCGAACACGGGCGCTTGCCCCATATCTCGACCCATGACCAGGAAGTAGCCCCTCACCTTGGATATGAAATCCCTGGTGAGGGGCTACTTTCGTTCTGTGCGCGAGGGGGGACTTGAACCCCCACGCCCTATGCGGGCACTAGCACCTCAAGCTAGCGCGTCTACCTATTCCGCCACCCGCGCAAGGTGGTGTGCGGTTGTTCCCAACCGAAGATCGAGATTAGCACGTTCCGGGGCTCGGAACGAACCGTCACGACATTCGGGCGTGGCATCCGTTTTCGATAGCCTGGGGGGATGTCCGACGAGTCCCTGCCCGAGGTCGTCCGCATCGCACGCGACCTGATCCGCATCGACACCTCGAACTGGGGTGGCGGCAGGGCCAACGGCGAGCGCGAGGCGGCCGAGTACGTCGGCGCGCACCTCGAGGCACTGGGGCTCGTCCCGGAGTACTACGAGCCGGTGCCGCGCCGCACGAACGTCATGACGCGCATCCCGGGCCGCGACCGAAGCCGGCCCGCTCTCGTCGTGCACGGACACCTGGACGTCGTCCCCGCGGTCGCCGAGGAGTGGAGCGTCGACCCCTTCGCGGGCGAGATCCGCGACGGGATGCTGTGGGGGCGCGGCGCCGTCGACATGAAGGACATGGACGCCATGATCCTCAGCGCCGTCGCCGACATGATCCGCGCCGGGGAGCAGCCCGAACGCGACCTGATCCTGGCCTTCTTCGCCGATGAGGAGAACGGCGGAGTCGAAGGATCCTCGCTCGTGGTGCGCGACCGCCCGGAATGGTTCGAGGGCGCGACCGAGGCGATCAGCGAGGTGGGAGGCTATTCGATCACCGTCGACGGGCGTCGCGCCTACCTGCTGCAGGTCGGGGAGAAGGCGCTGATCTGGATCCGGCTGGTCGCGAGGGGACGAGCCGGGCACGGCAGCCGCCTGCATCCTGAGAACTCTCTCACGCGGCTCGCTGAGGCCGTGGCCGCCATCGGGCGCACCGAATGGCCCATCCGCCTCACGCCGACCACTCGGGCCCTGCTCGACGGGCTGAGCGCGCTCTCCGGACGTCCCGACGAGGATCCCGACGCCCTCGCCGCCGCCGCCGGCCCGGCGCAGGCGTTCCTCGCCTCCACGTTCCGGACCACGGCGAACCCCACGGCGCTGCAGGCCGGCTACAAGCACAACGTCATCCCGGAGCGCGCCGAGGCGCTGGTGGACGTGCGCGTGCTCCCCGGCACCGAGGACGACGTGCTCGCTGAGCTGCAGCGCATCGTCGGAGACGACATCGAGATCCAGACCGTGGTCCGCGACATCGGCATGGAGAACCCGTTCGCAGGGCCCCTGGTCGACGCGATGGTCGCGGCGCTCGGCGGGCACGACCCCGGCGTGCCCGTGATCCCGTACCTGCTGGGAGCGGGAACCGACAACAAGGCGCTCGCGCAGATCGGCATCACCGGCTACGGGTTCGCTCCGCTGAGACTTCCCGCCGATCTCGACTTCACAGGGATGTTCCACGGAGTGGACGAGCGCGTGCCCGTAGACTCGCTTGTCTTCGGGCAGCGCGTGCTGACCGATCTGCTGCGCGGCTGCTGATCGCGTCGCGTTCCAGAACAGTCCCGGACCTCCGCATCACAGAAAGCCGCGCATGCATCTGCTCGAAGCCCTCATCCTCGGCGTGGTCCAAGGCCTGACCGAGTTCCTTCCGATCTCGTCCAGCGCCCATCTGCGCATCGTCGGCTCGTTCCTGTCGTCCGGTGAGGATCCCGGCGCCGCCTTCACCGCGATCACGCAGATCGGCACGGAGGCGGCGGTCATCGTGTTCTTCTGGCGCGACATCGTGCGCATCGTCGGGCACTGGTGCCGTGCGCTCGTGGGCCGGCTGCCGCGCAACGATCCGGATGCCCGGATGGGCTGGCTGATCATCATCGGCAGCCTTCCGATCGTCATCCTCGGACTGCTCTTCCAGGACCAGATCGAGACCGTGTTCCGGTCGATGTGGATCGTCGCGATCATGCTCATCGGGTTCGGCATCCTGCTCGGCGTCGCAGACTACGTCGGGGCCAAACGGCGCGCACTCGACGAGCTCACCTACCCGCACGGCATCCTGTACGGCCTGGCGCAGGCGCTGGCGCTGATCCCCGGGGTGTCGCGCTCGGGCGGCACCATCACGATGGGGCTCTTCCTCGGCTACGAGCGCGCCGCCGCGGCCCGGTACGCGTTCCTGCTCGCCATCCCGGCGGTGCTCGGCAGCGGCTTCTACCAGCTGTTCAAGAGCTGGGATGCCCCGAACCAGTACTTCACGATGGGCGAGACGCTCGCCGCGACGGGCATCGCCTTCGTCATCGCGCTCGGTGTCATCGCGTTCTTCATGAACTGGATCTCGAAGCGCAGCTTCCTGCCGTTCGTGATCTACCGGATCCTCCTCGGCGGTGCGCTCATCGGTCTGCTCGCCACCGGCACGATCGCGGCCTGAGCCCGATCGCGCCGGACGGTGCCGGGAGCAGGCGTCAGCGCTTGTGGTCCGGGCCGTCTCCCCGGCGTCGCAGATAGCGCTCGAAGGCCTGCGCGATGGCGTCGCCGGAGGCGTCAGGGGAGTCCCAGGTGTCGCGGGTGCGCTCCAGCTGGCGGATGTACTCGGACATGTCGTCGTCATCGGCCGCGGCGGCGTCGATCGACGCCTCCCACGCCGCCGCCTCGGTGCGGAGGTGCTCGCGGGCGACGCCCACCCCGGTGAGCTCCTCGAGACGGTCCAGCAGCGCGAGGGTCGCCTTCGGCGACGGCGCCGAGGACGCCACGTAGTGCGGGACGCTGGCCCAGAGGCTCGCGGTGGGGATCCCGGCGCGCTCGGCGAAGTGCTCCAGCACGGACAGGATTCCGACCGGTCCCTCATAGGTCGAGGCGTCGAGGCCGTGCGCCTCGCGCACCTCCTCGTT
This sequence comes from Microbacterium sp., assembly GCA_049654285.1. Classification (GTDB taxonomy): domain Bacteria; phylum Actinomycetota; class Actinomycetes; order Actinomycetales; family Microbacteriaceae; genus Microbacterium. The sequence goes on along the minus strand of JBASAE010000488.1, from coordinate 10,127 downwards.
GGGGCTCGAGGCGAAGACCGAGATCGGTCGGGTGTGCGGCACGTCGGAGAGCATCGCGCCGATCGTGACGAAGCCGGTGACGTCATCGCGCAGCGCGATGTCGATGAACTCGGACGCGAACGCCTGCCAGGTGCGGGCCGGCTCGGAGCCCGAGAGCAGCCAGACCTCGACCCCCGAGACAGGGAGCGCCGGACGCCACAGCGTGGCCTCGGGCCAGGTGAGCTCCCGGCGTCCCTGCGCATCCCTCCTGGTCGAGGGGCGGGTGTACTGGTAGTCGAAGTACAGCTCGGGGTCGGCGGAGTGCACCCGCTCGTACTCGCCGCCGTCCCGCAGCACGTCGAGGGCACCGGATGCGGCCTCGCCGGCATCGTTCCACCCGTCGAACGCCGCGACGATGATGCGCGGTCCGAGTACGTCCACCGTTCTCCTTTCGGCCATCCCTCCAGGGTAGTCGCCGCCGGGGAGGCGATCGTCAGCCCACGCGGCTCCTCCCGCTACCATGGGTGCAGTGAACACCGTTTCTGCCAGCAGCCCGCACCAGCCCGGCGCCGTCCTGTGGGACATGGACGGGACGCTCGTCGACACCGAACCGTACTGGATGGCCGCCGAGGTCGATCTGGTCGCCTCCTTCGGAGGGACCTGGACCTCTGAGCAGGCGCTCGCGATGGTCGGCAACGGACTGCTGACGAGTGCCGAGATCCTGCGCACCGCGGGCGTGGACATGCCCGCCCAGGACATCGTCGACCTGCTCACCGAACGGGTGAGGGAGGCGCTCCGCACGCAGGGCGTGCCGTTCCGGCCCGGCGCCAGGGAACTGCTCGCCGATCTGCGTCGTTCCGGCGTGCGGACCGCGCTGGTGACCATGTCGCTCCGCCGCATGGCGCAGGAGGTCGTCGAGCTGATCGACTTCGACGCCTTCGACCTCATCGTCGCCGGTGACGAGGTGGAGCTCCCCAAGCCGCATCCGGAGCCGTATCTCCGTGCCGCCGAGCTGCTCGGCATCGACATCGCCGACGCGGTGGTGATCGAGGACTCCCGCACCGGTGTCGCCGCGGGCGTCGCATCGGGCGCGGTCACCCTCGGCGTGCCGCACATGGTGCCGCTGGAGGGCGCCGGGGCGCACGAGCTGTGGCCGAGCCTCGACGGACGGAGCGTCTCGGACCTCGCGCAGCTGCACGCACGCCACGTCGCGAGGGCGACCCGGTGACCGCGCCGCGGCCGAGCGGGCCGTTCCGCGAGGGCGATCGGGTGCAGCTGACCGGTCCCAAGGGACGGCTGCACACCATCACGTTGCGCGCCGACGGCGAGCTGCACACCCACAACGGGGTGCTGCGGCACCGCGACCTCATCGGGCTGCCCGACGGGTCCGTGGTCGCGAACAGCGCCGGGCACGACCACCTCGCGCTCCGCCCGCTGCTGCGCGACTTCGCGATGTCGATGCCGCGAGGCGCCGCGATCGTGTATCCGAAGGACGCCGCGCAGATCGTCATGCAGGCCGACATCTTCCCGGGCGCGACCGTGGTGGAGGCCGGCGTGGGCTCCGGGGCCCTGTCGCTCGCCCTGCTCCGTGCGATCGGACCGGATGGTGCTCTGGTGTCGTTCGAGCGCCGCGAGGACTTCGCCGAGGTCGCGCGGGCGAATGTCGAGACGTTCTTCGGCGAGACACCGTCGACCTGGCGCGTCGTCGTCGGCGATCTCGCCGAGCAGCTCGACGGCGAGTTCGGGCCCGGCACCGTCGACCGGGTCGTGCTCGACATGCTCGCGCCCTGGGACTGCATGGACGCCGTCGCCGAGGCGCTCGCGCCCGGGGGAGTGGTGATCTGCTACATCGCGACGGCGACGCAGCTGTCCCGGGTCGCGGAGTACATCCGGGGCACCGGCCTGTTCACCGACCCGGAGGCGTCCGAGACGATGGTCCGGGGCTGGCACGTCGAGGGTCTCGCCGTGCGGCCCGATCACCGCATGGTCGCCCACACCGGCTTCCTGCTCACCGCTCGCCGCCTGGCTCCGGGCGCGGTGGCGCCCGAGGTGCGCCGGCGCGCCTCGAAGAGCAGCTACACCGATGAGGACGTCGAGCTGTGGACCCCCGGGGCGGTGGGCGATCGGGAGATCACCGACAAGAACCTGCGCAAGCGCGTGCGCGAGGCGCAGAAGGCCGCGGACGGCGCGCGGATCGCGCAGGCCTCGCGCATTCCGGGCGAAGGCACCGAATAGACTGGTGGGCGTGCGTAAAACGTCCGCTGCCCTCGCTGCCCTCGCTCTCTCCGCCGTCGCCCTGACCGGATGCTCCGTCTCGCCGACCTTCGACGGCGCGGCCTGCGACCGCAGCGCCTCCTCGCACGGCCTGGACGGCGCCGTGAGCGTGACCGGTGACCTCGGATCGCCGAAGGCCGAGGTGCACGCGCCGACGCACTTCTCGAAGATCGCGTCCACCGACCTGATCGCGGGCGACGGGACGCCGCTGACGAGCACCGGTCAGGTGATGACCGGAAGCCTGCAGCTGTTCAACGGCACCACGGGTGCGCAGCTGGTCGACACCGGCAAGGGCACGTTCGCGTTGCGCACCCTGATCAGCAACGTGCCGGGGCTGGATCGGGTGCTCGGCTGCGCCACCGGAGGCTCGCGGGTGCTCGGCGCGATCCCCGCCAAGGACCTCGGCAGCGCCGCGGACGGCCTTCGGCTGGCCAAGGACGACACCCTGATCGTCGTCGCGGACATCGACAGCGCGATGCTGCCGCGTGCCGAGGGCTCCGCGGTGTTCAACGACGCCCACGGTCTGCCCACGGTCGTGCGCGCTCCCGACGGCCGTCCCGGCATCATCGTCCCGACGAACACGGCGTCGCCGAAGAAGCAGGTCACGCAGACCCTCATCAAGGGCGCGGGCGCAGAGGTGGCCGATCAGGCTCCGGTGTTCGCCTACACCTCGGTCGGGTGGACCACGCGCAAGGTGGAGCGCACGACGTGGGACGAGATCCCCTCAGCCGATCTCTCCGCGCTGCCCGAGGGGCTGGCCGACGCCGTGAAGGCCGCGACGGTGGGATCGCAGCTCATGGCCGTCATCCCCGGCAAGGGCGACGAGCAGGCTTCGGTGTACGTCGTCGACATCCTCGGGACGTTGCCTCCTTCGGGCCAGTGATGGCGCCGCGGATCTCCGCCGAGGAGCGCATCACCAACCTGATCGTCGCGCTGATGGCGACCAGGATCGGCCTGACCAAGCAACAGATCCTGGACAGCGTCTCCGGTTATCGTCAGCGAGTGGACGCCGGAGCACAGGCCTCGTCGCTGGAGAAGATGTTCGAGCGCGACAAGGAGGAGATCCGGGCTCTGGGGGTGCGCGTCGAGACCATCGGCGATGCGGCGGACCCGAACGATCTCCGCGAGGCCCGCTACCGCATCCCGCAGGCCGAGTACGACCTGCCCGCCGACATCGAGTTCACCCCCGCGGAGCTCGCGGTCCTGAGGCTCGCCGGCAGCGTGTGGAGCGCGGAGTCGGCCTCCGCGGACGCCCAGGCCGGGGTGCGGAAGATCCGCGCGCTGGGGATCGACTCGGATGAGCCGATCATCGGCTTCGCCCCACGGATCACCACTCGGGACGCGGCGTTCGCGCCGCTGCAGGACGCCATCGAACGCGCCCGGGTGGTGGCCTTCGACTATCTGAAGCCGGGGGACGCCCAGCCCCGCAGGCGCCGGGTCCGTCCGCTCGCCCTGCTCGACTACGAGGCACGCTGGCACGTGTACGGCATCGACGCCGACGTCGACGAGGAGCGCACCTTCCTGCTCAGCCGGATCGTCGGGACCGTCGGCGTCACGACGCAGGCGTTCGATCCGGGGCTGCGCGACGGGGCCGGGGAGCGTGCGCTGGCGGGCCTGGAGCGGGTGGCCGCCGAGCATTCCGCGCTCCTGATGGTGGAGCCGGGGTCGGAGGCCGCGCTCCGCCTGGGGCGCCGGGCCCGTCCCGAGCCGCCGGCCATCCGGATGCCCTACGTCGATCTGCACATCCTCGCCGACGAGCTCGCCTCCTACGGACCGGAGGTCCGGGTGGTGGAACCTCCCGAGCTGCGCGACGCCGTGATCGAGAGGCTTCGCGCGGTGGTGCGGAGGCATACGGCCGGGGAGGGGGACGGGGCATGACCGGGCCGAAGCCGCTGCTCGCCGCCGACCGGGTGCGCGTCTACCTCACCCTGGTGCCCTATCTTCTGGAGCGCGGCCAGGTGTCGCTCGCCGAGGCGGCGGCCGAGTTCGGCGTCGGGGTCGAGGAGCTCCGCGGGATGGTCGAGAAGCTCACCGTCATCGGCCTGCCCGGCGAAGCCGGGTACTGGCAGCAGCCCCAGGAGCTGTTCGACATCGACTGGGATCTGCTCGATGAACGCGATGTGATCGAGATCACCAACGACGTCGCCCTGCGCCGGGTGCCGCGATTCACCGCGAAGGAGGCGGCGGCTCTGCTTGCGGGACTGCAGCTGGTCGCCGCCCTGCCCGCCGTGTCGGACTCGGGGCTGGTGGCGGGGCTCATCGCGAAGCTGTCCCGCGGCGCGGCGGACGCACCCGCCGATGTCGTCGTCGCGCCGCGCGAGGTCGGCGAGGTGCAGCAGGTGGTCGCCCGCGCGCTGCAGGACCACGTCGCGGTGTCGTTCACCTATCGGGCGCCGGACGCGGAGCCGACGGTCCGCACGGTCGACCCGGTGCAGATCCTGATCACCGACGGACAGTGGTATCTGCAGGGCTGGTGCCACCTGCGCGAGGCGATGCGCACCTTCCACCTCGACCGGGTCAGCGACGCCAGGCTCACCGGGATCGCGATCACGCACGGAGCAGAGACCGCACCGCCGGTCCTCGGCCAGTCGCAGGACGACGACGAGACGACGGTGCGGCTGCCGGAGGAGCTGTTGCCGCTGCTCGGCGGATTCCACCCGGAGGACCTGGACCGGTCGGACGGGCTCGTCACGGTGCGGTTCAGGATGGCGGACCCCCGCGGCGTCAAACGGCTCGCTCCGCGCTTCGGCGGGCGTCTCGAGGTGCTCTCCCCGGGATCGGCCCGTGCGGCGACGGCAGACTGGGCAGAGGCCGGACTCGCTCTCTATCGTGCCCCCGACGGTTCAGCGCTCGGTTAGACTGGAAAGAAGCCGTCCACACATAAGGAGAATTCCATGGGCAATCTGTTCGCAGGACCACACCTGTGGATCATTCTGATCATCATCCTCCTTCTGTTCGGCGCGGCGAAGCTGCCCGCTCTGGCGAAGAGCCTGGGGCAGTCCGCGCGCGTCTTCAAGGGCGAGATGAAGGCCATGAAGGACGACGACGTCGAGACGGCGGCCGAGGGCCCCACGGGCGTGTCGGACGCGACGTCGGCCAACGCTGCTGCCCCGGTGACCGACCAGGACACGCCGCCACGCAATTCCTAACCCGTGACTGAGCTGGAATCCCCTGCTCCGGTCACAGGGCATCGTGATCGGCGGATGTCGCTGGGAGCGCACCTCAAAGAGTTGCGCAAGAGGTTCTTCATCTCCCTGATCGGCGTCTTCGTCGGGATGGTCATCGCGTTCATCGTGACCGATCCGATCATCTGGTACATCACCGAACCGATCCGGACGCTGGACGAACTGCGCGGCACCGACTACGCGAAGCTGGTCTTCACGGGCGTCTCGTCCGGGTTCGATCTCCGGATGCGCATGGCGCTGTCGATCGGCCTGCTGCTGTCGGCCCCGGTGTGGCTGTGGCAGATCTGGGCGTTCGTGATGCCCGGGCTCACGCGCAAGGAGATCAAGTACACGATCTCGTTCGTCGCCGCGGCGGTGCCGCTGTTCTTCGCGGGCGCCTACGTGGCGGTGATGGTCGCTCCGCACGTCATCGAGGTGATGTCGAGGTTCGTGCCCGAGGGCGGGGTGAACTACTTCAACTACAAGGAGTACTACGACTTCATGTTGAAGTTCATCCTGGTGATCGGTGTCGCGTTCGTCGTGCCGGTCTTCATGGTGGCGCTGAACATCGCCGGGATCATGTCCGGGAAGGCGATGCTCAAGGGGTGGCGTGTCGCCGTGCTCGTCTCTGCGCTCTTCGCCGCCATCGCCACCCCCGCCGCCGACATCTTCTCGATGCTCATGCTCGCGGGCATCCTCATCGTGCTGTACTTCGCCGCGGCGGGGGTCTCGCTGATCTTCGACAGACGCAAGCGCAAGCGGCAGGTCGCCGCCGGGCTCGACCCCGACGCCCTCCCGGCATGACCTCGGCCGCCGACCGCTATGCGGCAGCGAGCGATCGACGCGAGCACCCGCAGACCACCGCGTTCGCCGCGCATCAGAGATTCGACCTCGACCCGTTCCAGGTCGCGGCATGCCACGCGCTGGAGGCGGGGCGCAGCGTGCTGGTCGCGGCTCCCACCGGTGCGGGGAAGACGATCGTGGGCGAGTTCGCGATCCACCTCGCGATGCAGTCGCCGGGGGAGAAGGCCTTCTACACCACGCCGATGAAGGCGCTGTCGAACCAGAAGTTCCGTGAGCTGGCCGAGGTGTACGGCGACGACGAGGTGGGCCTGCTCACCGGCGACACGAACATCAACGGCGGCGCGCGCATCGTGGTGATGACCACCGAGGTGCTGCGCAACATGCTGTACGCGGAGTCGTCCGCCCTCCACGGACTGCGGTATGTCGTCATGGACGAGGTCCACTACCTCGCCGACAGGTTCCGCGGCCCGGTGTGGGAGGAGGTCATCCTCCACCTGCCGAGGCAGGTCAGGCTGGTATCGCTCAGCGCGACGGTCTCGAACGCCGAGGAGTTCGGCGACTGGCTGGACACCGTGCGGGGAGACACCGAGGTGATCGTGTCGGAGACCCGCCCGGTGCCGCTGGAACAGCACGTGCTCGTGCGCGGTGATCTGCTGCCGCTGTTCGACGACCGCGCCGGAGCCGCGACCGTGAAGGTCAATCAGGAGCTGATGCGCATCCGCTCGTTCACCGGCTCGCGCTACGAGGAGAACCGCCGTGCGCAGAGCTACAGCAGCGACCGGCACGCCGGACGGTCGCCGAAGCGCCCGCAGCGGGGCCGGCGACCGGTGCGCTCGACGCAGGCACAGCGCATCGAGCGGATGGACCGTCCCGAGGTCGTGCGACTGCTCGACGCGGCCAATCTGCTCCCCGCGATCTTCTTCATCTTCAGCCGAGTGGGCTGCGACGCCGCGGTCACGCAGGTGCGCCGCTCCGGTCTGCGCCTGACGACGGCGGAGGAACGCGCGGAGATCCGCGCGATCGTCGCCGACCGCACCACCGCCCTCCGCGATGAGGACCTCGACGTGCTGGGCTTCTGGCAGTGGCGCGACGACCTGGAACGCGGGGTGGCGGCGCATCACGCGGGGCTGCTGCCGGCGTTCAAGGAGGTCGTCGAGGAGCTGTTCCGACGCAAGCTCATCAAGGCGGTCTTCGCGACGGAGACCCTCGCGCTCGGCATCAACATGCCGGCGCGCACGGTGGTGCTCGAGAAGATGGAGAAGTTCAACGGCGAGGCCCGGGTCGCGATCACATCGGGGGAGTACACCCAGCTCACCGGCCGCGCCGGGCGTCGCGGCATCGACGTCGAGGGCCACGCCGTCGTGCAATGGACCGAGGGCATGGATCCGCAGGCGGTCGCCGCTCTGGCGTCGCGCCGCACCTACCCGCTGAACTCGAGCTTCCGCCCCACGTACAACATGGCGGTCAATCTGCTGGACCGCTTCGGACGGGCGAGGGCACGCGAGATCCTCGAGTCGTCCTTCGCCCAGTTCCAGGCGGATCGCGCGGTGGTGGGCCTCGCCCGGCAGGTGCGCGAGGCTGAGACCTCGTTGGCCGGATACCTCGAGGCGATGACCTGCGAGCACGGAGACTTCGCCGAGTACGCCCGGATGCGTCGTGAGCTCAGCGATCTGGAGCGCAAGAACAAGCAGGCTGCCGCAGAGTCCCGTCCGGCACGGGAGAAGCGCGTGACGCAGATCCAGCAGCTGCGCACGCAGCTGCAGCGCCACGCGTGCCATCGCTGCCCCGACCGCGAGGCGCACGCACGCTGGGCCGAGCGGTACTGGAAGCTCAAGCGTGAGACCGATCGGATCCGTCGGCAGATCGAGAACCGCACGGGCACGGTCGCACGGCTCTTCGATCGGGTGCTCGAGGTGCTGCAGGCGGTCGGCTACGTCACCGGAGACGGCGCCGGACTCGCGCTCACCGATGCGGGCCGCACCATGCGCCGGATCTACGGCGAACGCGATCTGCTGGTCGCGGAGGCCCTGCGGCAGCGCCTCTGGGAGCAGCTGGACGCCCCCTCGCTCGCGGCGATGGCCTGCTGCCTGGTGTACGAACCGCGTCGCGACGAGCAGAACGCGGGGGAGCGGGGCCTGCCACGCGGTGCGTTCCGCGTCGCCTACGACAAGACCGCGGCGCTCTGGGCCGAGCTCGACGATCTCGAACACGACCATCGGCTCCCCGGCACCGAGCAGCTCGCCCCCGGTCTCGCCGCCGCCATGCACGCCTGGGCCCGTGGCGGTTCGCTGGATCGGGTGCTGATCGAGGCGGACATGGCCGCCGGCGACTTCGTACGCTGGGCCAAGCAGACCATCGATCTGCTCGATCAGCTCTCGGTGGTCGCCGAGGATGCGGAGCTGGCGCGCACGGCGCGCCGGGCCCTCGACGGGGTGCGGCGTGGAATCGTCGCGTACTCGGGGGTGTGACGGGGATGCCGGATTCGTCCGTTCCTTCGCATGGCGGACGGCGGAGCGCCCTGCTGCCGCTCTGGCTGGCGCTGCCGGTCGCGATCGCCGCCGCGTTGCTGATGCGGCTCGCCTTCCCCGCCCCCGCGCTGTGGCCGCTGGTGTTCCCCGCGACCGCGCTGCTGCTCCTGGCGCTGATCGGGCGCCGGCTCGGTGCGGCGTTCCTCATCGCCCTGCTCTACGGCGCGGTGTTCTTCGGTCTGCTGGTGTCCTGGACGATGCGATACCTCGGCCCTGTGCCGTGGGCCGGCCTCTCCGGCCTGGAGGCGCTGCTCACCGGCGTCGGGCTGCTGCCGATCGTGCTCGCCTATCGCTGGGTGCCGGGTGGTCGGTCCCGTCTCCTCGTCCTGCCCGTGCTCGTCGGCGCGCTGTGGACGGGGCAGGAGCTCCTCCTCGGGAACTGGCCCTACGGCGGCTTCCCGTGGGCGCGGCTGGGCATGACGCAGTCCGAGAGCCCCTTGGCGCCCCTGACCTCCTGGGTGGGCGTGAGCGGGCTGAGCTTCCTCATCGTGACGTCCACCGCGGTGGCGATCGAGGTCGTGCGCACCTGGCGGCGCGCGGACCGTGGCGCGCGGCGGATGGCACGACTCATCCTTCCCGCGGCCCTCGTGCTGGCGCTGTTCGCGACTCCGCAGTTCCCGACATCGCACGCCGGCGAGATGCGGATCGGCGCGGTGCAGGGCAACGGACCGACCGGGTACTTCGACCATCGCGAGCCGTACCAGGTGATCGACGCGCAGGCCGCGGCCACGGAGCCGCTGCTCGGCCAGAAGATGGATCTGCTGGTCTGGCCGGAGGGCGCGGTCGGTTACGACCCGTTCCAGGACGCCGCGACCGCGCGGCGCCTCACCCGCCTCGTGAACCGTGCCGACGCGCCCCTACTGGCCAATGCCGCCGTGCAGCCCGACCCCGCGCAGGGCGACCTGATCTTCAACCGTTCGTTCCTGTGGATGCCCGATGGCACGGTCGAGCAGGTGCACGACAAACGGCATCCGGTGCCGTTCGGCGAGTACGTGCCGGATCGCGCGTTCTGGAACGCGCTCGCACCGGATCTCATCGGCCTGATCGGGCGCGAGTACACCCCGGGCGGCAATCCGCCGCTGATCACCGTGGGCGACGTCCTGGTCGGTCTGGCGATCTGCTTCGACGTGATCTACGACGAGGTCATCCGGGAGGGGATCGGGAACGGCGCACAGGTGCTGGTCTTCCAGACGAACAACGCCGATTTCCGGGGCACGGACGAGAACCTGCAGCAGCTGGCGTTCGCCCGGATGCGGGCGATCGAGACCGGTCGCAGCGTGGTCAACGTCTCCACGGTCGGCACGAGCCAGATCATCCGGCCGGACGGTTCGACGGTCGCCTCTCTGGAAGCGGGTGAGGCCGGAGCGCTGCTCGAAGA
>JBASAE010000487.1:0-1787 GCA_049654285.1 Microbacterium sp. | reverse complement strand
GCCCCGTGACGAGCCGCTGGATGGGCGCCTGGGGCATGCGCCGGGTGCTCACCCTCACGCTCGCCGTCTGCGTGCTGTCGGTACTGGGCCTGGCCCTCCTCCCCCTCACCGTGCCGGGCTACATGGCCTTCGCCCTGCTCGCCGGCCTGTCCACCCCTCCCGTGCAGTCGGCGGTGCGCACCATCTACCCCAAGCTCGTGAACGCCTCGCAGCTGACCCCGCTGTTCTCCCTGGACGCCTCCCTCCAGGAGATCATCTGGATCGTCGCCCCGGTCGTGATCACCCTCGTCTCCACCCAGATCGGCACCGTCACCGGGCTGCTGCTGGTGGCGACCATCCTCGTCCTGGGCGGCGGCTGGTTCATCCTCTCCCCCGAGCTCGGCCGGGTGCGGATCCCGCGCAGCCGCCGCGCCTTCGGCCGGGTCGTTCTCAAGCCCCCGGTGCTGCTGGCGACCGTGATCGGCTTCCTTCTGATCGGGGCGTGCGCCGCGGTCGAGGTCGGCGTGGTCGCGACGTTCGGGCACGGCGGACTGGAGGCCGGCATGGTGCTGGCGGTGTTCTCGGTCGGCAGCCTCATCGGCGGACTGGGCCTCGGCCACATCCCGATCGGCCCCTGGGCCATGGCGCGACGACTCACGATCGTCGTGCTCGGCCTCGCGCTGACCCTGGTGTCGTTGAACGTGTTCTGGCTGGGCGGCACCCTCGTGCTGGCCGGGATCGGCATCGCCCCGGCGCTCGCGGTGCTGTTCGCGATCACGACCGCGAGCGTGAAGTTCTCCGAGACCGCGGAGGCCTTCGGCTGGGCGGGCACCGGCCAGCTCATCGGCGCCGCCGCGGGCTCGGCCGTGGCGGGCGTCCTCATCGACGCCGGTGGCCCGCAGGGCGCCTATCTGGCGGCCGTGCTGTTCGCCCTGGCCGGCCTGGCCGTCTCGGTGCTGTTCGTTCGTGCCTTCCCCGACCTGCGGCACCGCGACCCCAGTCCGCTGGCCGACACCGAGACCCTGTCTCTCCCGACGGTGTGACGCCCGCCGGTCCGTTCGCGTCCAGTGGTGTTTTGTGCACCCTCTCCCGATGATCGTAGGTTTCTCGTCATCGGCGGCGTTCGTAGCGTGGGGGTGAAAGCTGCCTGTTCAAGGAGGAACCCCATGAAACGCCCCCTCGTCGGTCTCGTCGCACTCATCGCGGCGCTCCCCCTCGCGCTGACCGCCTGCTCGGCCGCCCAGCCCGAAGGCTCGGCCGAGAGCAAGAGCCTCGTCGTCTACACCGCCCGCAGCGAGGCGCTCAACAACGCCGTGATCCCCGCCTTCGAGCAGGCGACCGGGATCAAGGTCGACGTGGTCACGGCCGGCACCGGCGAGCTCGTCCAGCGCGTCACCTCGGAGGGCGCCAACCCGCTCGGCGACGTCCTCTGGGCCGCCGACGAGACGATGCTCTCCGGGTCGACGGACCTGTTCGAGAAGTACGTCTCCTCCGAAGACGGCAACATGCAGGAGGCCTTCCGCAACACGAGCGGCTACTTCACGCCGGCGTTCGCCGACCCGACCGTCATGGTCGTGAACACCAACCTGCAGGGCGACATCAAGATCGAGGGGTTCGCGGATCTGCTCGACCCCCGGCTCAAGGGCCGGATCGCCTTCGGCGACCCGGTGAACTCGTCGTCGGCGTTCCAGGTGCTGATGGCGATGCTGTACGGCATGGGAGCCGATGAGGACCCGATGTCCGATCCAGCATGGGACTACGTCGACACGTTCCTCGCGAACCTCGACGGCAAGATCGTCAACTCCTCC
>JBASAE010000486.1:0-4042 GCA_049654285.1 Microbacterium sp. | reverse complement strand
GCTCGAGACGCATCAGCGCGAGGACGGCTCGGTCACCGTCCCGGAGGTGCTGCGCCCGTACCTGGGCGGGCTCGAGGTGCTGGAGCCCGCGGCATGACGACGGAAGACCTCTCGACGGCCGATGCGGCGGAGCGCTGGCTCGTCGCGCTCGACATCGACGGCACCATCCTGCTCGAGGACGAGACGATGAGCCCCGGGGTCCCCGAGGCGATCGGCCGCCTGCGCGACGCCGGGCACGAGGTGATGCTCGCGACCGGGCGCAGCTGGAGCGGCACGCAGAGATACGTCGAGCAGCTGGGGATCACGCCCGCGTACGTGGTGTGCTCGAACGGCGCCGTCACGCTCCGCCGCGTCGGGGACGCCTGGGAGCGCTGGCACATCGAGACCTTCGACCCCTCGCAGGTGCTCGGGCTGCTCGGCGATCGGCTCCCGGATGCGCAGTACATGGTCGAACTGGGCTCGGGTCAGCGGCTCTACACGGACCGCATGCACGACTGGACGCTCGACGGCGGCCGGCGGGTGCCGTTCGCCGAGCTCGCCGCGCAGCCGGTGTCGCGCGTGGTCGTGGTCGCCCCCGGGCATGACGAGGACGACTTCCACCGGCTTGTCGCGGAAGCCGGGCTGAACGAGGTCTCCTACGCGATCGGCTGGACCGCCTGGCTCGACATCGCTCCGCTGGGCATCAACAAGGGCACCGCGCTGGAGCGGGTGCGGGAGCGGATCGGCGCGCCGTCCGATCGGGTGCTGGTGGCCGGAGACGGACGCAACGACCTGGGCATGTTCGCCTGGGCTCGGGCCGGCGGCGGTCGCGCGGTCGCGATGGGACAGGCGCCCGCTGAGGTGAAAGATGCCGCCGACGAGGTCGCCGGAACGGTGGAGGAGGGCGGTCTCGCGTTCGTCCTGGACGCGCTGAGGGCTCCGGCTCCCCGGCCGCTCTGACATCGGAGCCCCCTCCTGCGTGGCCGGATGAGCTTCCGGCTCATCGAGAGGACGTCTCCAGGGTCTCCCCAGGTGGCCTGGGGAGAATGGTCGTCGGCGTGTTCGGGATCCCTCGGAAACCGGATAGACTCGCGCCTGTTCGTCCGGTTCGCCGGACGGGGAGGGTTGTCCGAGCGGCCGATGGAGCTGGTCTTGAAAACCAGTGGGCAGAGATGTCTCGTGGGTTCGAATCCCACACCCTCCGCAACAGAGTGAAAGGCAGCGCGTGAGCAAGACGACCGAGCGTCGGCGTCCCCTCGCCAGCCATGGCCAGCAGCGCACGCCCAGCGCGCTCGCCCAGCTGATGAAGATCATCGGCATCGCCCTGGCCGTCGTGCTGGTCAGCGGGCTCGGCGTCGGCGCCTACTTCGTCCGGGAGGCCTGGAGCACAGCGGCTGCGAACGCGGTCGACCTGGAGGGTCAGGGCGCGGTGCCCGACATCGGAGCCTACGAGGGCGGCTTCAACGTGCTGCTCGCCGGCGTCGACGCCTGCGAGCCGAAGTATGCGGCGCTGTTCGGTGAACGCTGCGAGGGGCCCGACTCCGAGGGGACCCTCAACGACGTCAACCTGCTCGTGCACGTCTCCGCCGCACCGCGCAAGGTGACGGTGATCAGCCTTCCGCGCGATCTGATGATCCCGATCCCCTCCTGCGACGGCAACGAGGCGATGTCCAAGCAGCAGCTGAACTCGGCCTGGGAGTACGGCGGACTGAGCTGCGTGGCCAAGACGATCTCGGAGCTCACCGGCGAACAGATCCAGTTCGCGGCGTCCATCACCTTCGGCGGCGTGATCGAGGTGACCGATGCGATCGGCGGAGTCGACGTGTGCCTCGCGAGCCCGATCCATGACGTCTACACCGGGCTCGACATGGCCGCCGGAACGCATACCGTGAAGGGTCTGCAGGCGCTGCAGTTCCTGCGCACCCGGCACGGCGTCGGCGACGGCAGCGACCTGGGGCGCATCGGCAACCAGCAGCAGTACATGTCGAGCCTGGCGCGCAAGGTGATGAGCAGCGAGACGCTCGGCAACGTCCCGGTGATGCTGAAGCTGGCGGACACGGTGATCAAGAACATCACCCCCAGCACGTCGCTCACCCAGCCGATCACGCTCGTGCAGCTGGCCCTGGCGATCAAGGACGTGCCGCTGAACGACATCGTGTTCGTGCAGTATCCGGTGGTGGAGGACCCCGACGATCCGAACCGCGTCGTCCCCGATGAGCAGACCGCCCAGGTGCTCTGGGAGGCGATCGCGGCGAACAAGCAGCTCGAGATCACGCATCAGAACACCGAGGACGACGGCGTGGTGCAGGAGACCGCCCCGCCCGCCGGTGAGGCGGGGGCGACGCCGAGCGCGACCCCCACGGACGTCGCTCAGCTGCCCTCCGAGATCAGGGGCAACTCGGCTGCGCAGCAGACCTGCTCGAACGGGCGCACCTTCTTCGGCGAGTAGCGCGCGGCCGGCTCTGAGCCGCTCGCCTGTCCGGGGCACGCTGCGGATGCGCGGGCGATGCTCGGCGCGAGACCAGGGGATCGAAGCCCTCCGCCCGGGATTCCCAGGACCGCCCGGATAGGCTGGTCGTCTGAGGCGAAGCACGCCCGGCATCGCGAAAGGGCACGACATGCGCAACAGGAGCACGATCGCGCAGCATGCCCCGCAGCGCACCCCGCGGGCTCTCGGACAGCTGTTCGCGATCCTCGGCATCGTCGTCGCGGTCGTGCTGGTGAGCGCGACCGCGGTGTCCGCGTTGGTCCTCGGCGACCTCGTCACCACCGCGACCGAGAACAGCGTGGACCTGGAGGGGCAGCAGGCGCCGCCCGAGATCGGCGCCGAGAGCGGCGAGTTCAACGTGCTGCTGCTCGGGCTCGACGTGTGCGAGGACGACATCAAGGCCCAGTTCGGCGACCGCTGCTCGGATGAGGACGCCGAGGAGAACGCCGGTGACCGAAACGACGTGAACCTGTTGGTGCACGTCGCGGCGAACCCGCGCCGGGTGACCGTGGTCAGCCTGCCGCGGGACCTGATGATCTCGCATCCGGCCTGCGGCGAGTCGTACGGACCGATGGAGTATGCACAGCTGAACGCCGCGTACGGTCGCGGCGGGATGGGCTGTGCGGCGAAGACCGTGTCGGAGCTCACGGGACAGAACGTCGACTTCGCGATCGCGGTGACGTTCGGCGCCGTGATCGACGTCACGAACGCGATCGGCGGGGTCTCGGTGTGCCTGGCGAGTCCGATCAACGACAACGACGCCGACCTGCACCTGACGGCCGGCGAGCACAAGGTCTCCGGCTACCAGGCGCTGGCGTTCCTGCGCACCCGGTATGGGCTGGTCGGCGGCAGCGACCTGAGCCGCATCGCCAACCAGCAGCAGTACATGTCGAGCCTGGTGCGCCAGCTGCGCAGCCGGGACGTGCTCTCCAACCCGGCCACCCTGCTGAAGCTCGCGAACATCGCCGTGCAGCGCTCGACGCTCAGCTCGGGTCTCGATCCGATGCGGATGGTGCAGATCGTGCTCGCCGTCAAGGACGTGCAGTACGAGGACATCGTCTTCCTGCAGTATCCGGTCTTCGACGACCCGGACACCTCCGGGAAGCTCGTTGTCGACGAGGCGGCGGCCGCGACGATGTGGCAGCTGATCGCCGAGAACAAGCAGCTCAAGCTCACGAACGAGTTCGACGAGGACTACAGCGGGGTCGTGCTCGCGACCCCGGCGCCCTCGACGGACCCCGCCGAGCAGCCGTCGGCCGGGCCGTCGACGGAGACGCCCTCCGCCGCCGTCACACTGCCGTCGAACGTGCGGGGCAACGACGCGGGCACGGCGACCTGCTCGAACGGCGCAGGCTGAGGCGGGACGACCGACGCGGATCGGGGAGGTCAGCGCGGCTGGTAGCGCACCGGCGGGTGCGTGCGGGCGACGAGCGAGCGCAGGTCCTCCAGCGTCGCGCCCTCGCCGAAGCATCCGGCGGCCCGCGCCTGCACGAGCACGTTGCCCAGCGCCGTGGCCTCGACCGGCCCGGCGAGCACGGGGAGACGCGAACGGTCGGCGGTCGCTTGGCAGAGGAG
>JBASAE010000485.1:0-2738 GCA_049654285.1 Microbacterium sp. | reverse complement strand
GCCCAGCACTCCGGCGGCGACCCGCACGAGCGCGCCCGCCTTCGCACCCGCGGCGCGCGCGGCCTCGTTCGTCGCGATCACCACGACCGGGCGGCCGTTCGCGACGCCGCCGAGCGCGACCACCGATGCGTCCGCACCGAGCCGGTCGCGCACGCTGAGAGCGAGCGTGCGCACGTCGTCCGCGGAACCGATCTCGCCCAGCTCCGCGGCCACCAGCCGGTGGGCGCCGACGGTCCGTGCCGTCTCGGCCAGCGCGGGCGCGCGTCCCTCGCGCTCCTTCGCCTCGAACTGCGCGATGCGCTTCTCCGCTGTCCTGAGGCTCGCCGCGAGCTCTTCGATCCGTGCGGGAAGCTGCTCACGAGGTGTCTTCAGCGCCGCGCTGAGCTGCGAGACGATGGTGCGCTCCGCCGCCAGCTCCCGGAACGCGTCCTGACCGACGAGCGCCTCGATGCGCCGGTTGGACGCCCCCACGGACGACTCGCCGACGACGCTGACGAGCCCGATCTCGGCGCTCGACGACACGTGCGTCCCCGCGCAGAGCTCGCGCGACCAGGGGCCGCCGATGTCGACCATGCGGACGACGTCCCCGTACTTCTCGCCGAACAGCGCCATCGCGCCGGCGGCCTTCGCCTCGTCGAGCGACACGATGCGCGTCGTGACCTCCAGGGCGTCCTGCACGGCGCGGTTCGTGATCTCCTCGATCTCCGAGCGCGTCTGCGCGGAGAGCGGCTGGGACCACGCGAAGTCGAAGCGCATGTATCCGGCGCGGTTCAGTGAACCGGCCTGCGTGGCCGTCGGGCCGAGGGTGTCGCGCAGGGCGGCGTGCACGAGGTGCGTGGCCGAGTGGGCCTGCTGGGCGGCCCGACGATTGGCCGCGTCCACGATCGACGTCGCGGGGTCGTCGATCGCCACGACGCCCGAGGCGACCTGCACGGTGTGGCTGATCAGTCCGGGGACGGGGCGCTGCACGTCGAGCACGTCGAGCTCGAAGCCCGCGCCGACGATGGTGCCCTTGTCGGCCACCTGGCCACCCGACTCGGCGTACAGCGCGGTCTCGGCGAGGATCACCTCGACGACGTCGCCCTCGGCCGCGGACGGCACCGGACGGCCGTCCGCGAGGATGCCGAGCACCCGCGACTCGGCCTCGAGCTCGGTGTACCCGTGGAACACGGTCTCACCCTGGGCGCGCAGGTCGCGATAGACGGAGACGTCGGCCACCTGACGGCGCCGGCTCTTCGCATCGGCCTTGGCGCGGGCGCGCTGCTCCTGCATGAGGGCGTCGAACGCGGGGCGATCGACGGCGAGGCCCGCCTCCTCGGCGATCTCCAGCGTGAGATCGATCGGGAACCCGTAGGTGTCGTGCAGCAGGAACGCCTTCTCGCCGCCGAGAGCCGCACCGCCCTGCTTCCGGGTGTCGTCGAGCGCGAGGTCGAGGATGGTCGAGCCCGCGGCGAGCGTGCGCAGGAACGTCTCCTCCTCGGCGTTCGCGAGGCCGGAGAGGCGTTGCCACTCCGTCTCGAGCTCCGGGTAGGCCGATTTCATCGCGTCGCGCGAGGCGGAGAACAGCTCGGGGAACACCGGCGCGTCGACCCCGAGCAGACGCATCGCCCGCACGGTACGACGCATCAGCCGGCGCAGGATGTAGCCGCGGCCCTCGTTCGACGGGCGCACGCCGTCGGAGAGCAGCATGAGCGAGGAGCGCACGTGATCGGCGATGACCCGGAACCGCACGTCGTCCTGGGGGTCGGCGCCGTAACGGCGGCCGGAGATTGCCTCGGCGCGATCGAGCACGGGACGCACCTGATCCGTCTCGTACATGTTCTCGACGCCCTGCTTGAACATCGCGACGCGCTCCAGGCCCATGCCGGTGTCGATGTTCTTCTTCGGAAGGGGGCCGGCGATGTCGAAGTCGACCTTGCTGCGCACCTCGCTGAGCAGCTCCTGCATGAAGACGAGGTTCCAGATCTCGGTGAACCTGTTGTCGTCGACGATGGGGCCGCCGTCACGGCCGTAGGCGGGACCGCGGTCGATGTAGATCTCGGAGCAGGGACCGGCGGGGCCGGGCTGGCCGGTGTGCCAGTAGTTGTCCTCCTTGCCCATCCGCTGGATGCGCTCGGCGGGCAGGCCGGCGATCCTCTGCCACAGGCCCGCGGCCTCGTCGTCGGTCTCGTAGACGGTGACCCAGATGTCCCGCTCGGCGAAGCCCAGGCCGCCGTCGGCCTCGGAGGAGGTCAGCAGCTCCCAGGCGTAGCTGATCGCACCCTCCTTGAAGTAGTCGCCGAACGACCAGTTGCCCAGCATCTGGAAGAACGTGCCGTGCCGGGCCGTCTTGCCGACCTCTTCGATGTCGTTGGTGCGGATGCACTTCTGCAGGTCGGCGGCCCGCGGGAAGGGCGCGGGGACGACGCCGGTGAGGTAGGGCACGAACGGCACCATGCCGGCGATCGTGAACATCACGGTCGGGTTGTCGCTCACCAGCGATGCCGAGGGCACGATCGTGTGATCGTTCCTCTCGAAGAAGGAGAGATAGCGCTGCGCGATGTCCGCAGTTTTCATGGGCGTCGAAAGAGTCCTTGCGTGAGAACGGCGCGTGCGTCCGCACGCGCAGCGAGAGGGGCCGGGATCAGGCTGCGGGGTCGGTCAGTCGTGCCTCTTCGGCACGATAGGCGTCGCCGACCAGGGCGGTGAACTCGGTGATGCGGGCATCGACGTCGGCGAGCAGGTCGTGGCCGCGAGGG
>JBASAE010000484.1:0-2012 GCA_049654285.1 Microbacterium sp. | reverse complement strand
GTTGTAGACGGCGACGCGGTGTCCCGCACCGAGGAGACGCCGCGTGATCGCCGAACCCATGCGGCCGGTCCCGATCCATCCGACGGTGGGCAATGCATCGGTCATGTTCATTCTCCGTTCTCGCCTGCCTTCGGCACGGCAATCGTTTGTTTCAAGTGAGATAGATCCCCAGAGCAGTCTTCTGAAGAGGGCTGCCCTTACCCGGCCCTGCCGAGGAGTGCGGCTCTCGCATTGTCGTCGGTCGCCAGGTCGATGACGGTCAGCGCCATCGCGGTCGCGCCGTCGACCACTGCGCGATCCGCTGCCGGCGTGATGCACGCTGCGGCGAACTCGGGCTGATGGTTCACAGCGGGCAGGGAGTCGATGCCGATCGAAGGATGGATCGTCGGGATCTTCAGCGACACGTTGCCCATGTCGGTCGAGCCTCCGGTGCTGGTCGGATCGACCGCACGACGGACGTAGTCACGGCCAATCTCGTCGAGAGCGCGGGCATAGGCATCCGCCATGATCTGGTCGTGTACGACATGCGCATATGGCTCGGTGGTGGGGAAGATCTCCAGCTTGGCCCCCGTCGCCAGCGCACCGGCCTGAAAACAGCGCTCGATACTTTCGCTGAAGTCCGCCAGGCGATCAGCAGTGAGCGCACGGGTGATGAACCAGCCTTCGGTCTCGGCTGGGATGATGTTGGGAGCGTCGCCGCCCTTCGTCACGATGCCGTGCACCTTCTCGGTCGGGCGCATCTGCTGCCTCCGGAGCCCGATCGCGGTCTGGGCGATCACCATCGCATCGGCAGCGTTGATGCCCGCCTCGGGAAAGCCTGCTGCGTGTGCGGGCTTGCCGTGATAACGCACTGTGAAGTGCGAGGCCGCCACCATAGGCATCTCCACGATCTCCGTGGGGGAGGGATGGATCATCATCGCGGCGTGGGCCCCGTCGAAGGCGCCCCGTTCCAGCATGATGATCTTGCCTGCTCCCCCCTCCTCGGCAGGCGTGCCCATGACCGTCATCGTGATGCCGAGTTGATCGGCGAGAGGTGCAAGCGCGACCCCGGCGCCCAGTGCGGAGGCCGCGATGATGTTGTGGCCGCAGGCGTGACCGATCGCGGGGAGGGCGTCATACTCCGCGCAGATGACGATGTGCAGCGGTCCTGAGCCCGCTGTGGCGCGGAAGGCGGTATCCAGGCCCGCGATTCCGCGCTCCACCGTGAATCCCGCGTCGCCGAGCGCGTCAGTGAGCCAGCCGGAGGCCCTGACCTCGTTGAAGGCTGTCTCGGGATTGGCATGGATGCGGTGGCTCATCTCGATGAGCGCGTCGCGCCGACCTTGGACGTCGTTGCGTACGTGGTCGCGGAGAGACTGGGCGGTCACGGTATTGCTCCTTCTGCAGGGGACGCCGGAAGCGCAGCGCGCAGTTGATCGGCGACCCAGTCTCCGATCAGGGGTCGTGCTCGCGTGGCGACGTTGAAGCACACATGGTTCCCCTCAGGGAACGTGTGCGTGATGGATCGGGGTGCCTCCTCGGCGGTGCGTAGGGTCTGCTTCGGATCTCTCACGCGGTCCTTGCCGCCGATCACGACCAGCATCGGCTGCGTGACTCGTTCGGCGACGCCACGCAGATTCATTCGAGCGCCCAGTTCGCGTGCGTCCTCCTCGGAGGTGGTCCACGAGTAGTCCTGGAACACATGCATCTGCAGTGGGCTGCGCTTGCCTAGGCCCTCGCCGACCTCGTAGCCGCCACTGACATTGACGACCGCCCTGAAGCGCTTGTCGAAGGCAGCAGCCCTCGTCGCATAGAAGCCACCCAGGCTCACACCGACGACCGCGAGACGCGCAGCGTCCACGTCACTCTCCTCGAGCACGGTGTCCAAGGCCGTGCTGACCGCCTTTTCGTAGTCGGCACGCATCGGTAGCGAAGTGACCGTCTCCCCCTGGCCGGGGCCGTCGAGGCTGAAGGTAGCCAGCCCACGGGAGAGGAAGACGTTCTCCCAATGGAAGAACTCCTCTTTGGTGGAG
>JBASAE010000483.1:0-3537 GCA_049654285.1 Microbacterium sp. | reverse complement strand
GCCCCAGCCGGACTGGGCCGCCGTCCGCGACGCCGGCGAGCTGCAGGCGTTCCTCGACGACCACGGCGGGCGCGGCGTCGTGAAGACCCCGCGCGGCGGCTACGACGGCAAGGGAGTGCGCGTCGTGACCGACGCCGCGGACGCCGCGGACTGGCTGGCCGGGCTGACCGACGGCGGTGCGCTGCTGGTCGAGGAGCTCGTGTCGTTCACCCGCGAGCTCGCGCAGCAGATCGCGCGGCGACCCGGTGGCGAGATGGCCGCCTATCCGGTGGCGGAGACCGTGCAGCGCGACGGTGTGTGCGCAGAGGTGATCGCGCCCGCCCCGAACGCGTCGGCGCTCTTGGTGCGGGTCGCCGAGCAGATCGGCCGGCAGATCGCCGAAGGGCTCGGGGTCACCGGGATGCTCGCGGTCGAGCTGTTCCAGACCGACGACGAGCGACTGCTGGTGAACGAGCTGGCGATGCGCCCGCACAACAGCGGGCACTGGAGCCAGGACGGGGCCGTCACCTCGCAGTTCGAGCAGCATCTGCGCGCGGTCGCGGACCTGCCGCTGGGCTCTCCCGCCGCGCGGGCGCCATGGTCGGTGATGGTGAACATCCTCGGCGGCCCGGCCGACGCGACGATCGACCAGCGGTTCGCCGTGGCGATGGCGGCCCACCCCGAGGCGAAGATCCACACCTACGGCAAGGCGTCGCGGCCCGGCCGCAAGGTCGGCCACGTGAACGTCACCGGCGACGACCTCGACGACACCGTGTACGTGGCGCGCTCGGCCGCCGCGTATTTCGCGTAGACCTTCCCGAGACTGCCTGCGGTCTCGAGGGGAGGGGACGGTGAAGGCGCGCGCCGCTCCGAGGAACTCACAGGAGCGGCACGTAGCCTTGACAGGTGACTGAGCCTCTGCACTCCTCCGGTTCCCCCCTGGTCGGCGTCGTGATGGGGTCGGACTCCGACTGGCGGGTCATGAGCGACGCCTCGCAGGCGCTCAGCGACTTCGGCATCCCGCACGAGGTCGAGGTCGTCTCGGCACATCGCACGCCGGACAAGCTGATCGCCTACGGTCGTGAGGCGCGCTCCCGGGGCATCCGGGTGATCATCGCCGGCGCCGGGGGTGCCGCGCACCTGCCGGGCATGCTGGCCTCGGTCACCGCCCTGCCCGTGATCGGCGTGCCGGTCCCGCTAGCCTATCTCGACGGGATGGACTCGCTGCTGTCGATCGTGCAGATGCCCGCGGGCATCCCCGTCGCGACCGTGTCGATCGGCGGGGCGCGCAACGCGGGCATCCTCGCCGCGCGGATCCTCGGAACGGCGGATGCCGCGCTCCACGACCGCGTCGAGGGGTACGCCCGTGCGCTCGGGGCGCAGGTGGCCGAGAAGAACGATCGGCTGAAGGAATCCCTGTGACGCTCGCCCCTCCGGCGGCGTCGCGCAGCGCGACCGGCCGCCCCCTCATCGAGACCCGGCCGCTGCGCCATCCGCAGCTGCAGGACCCGGCGTTCATGGGACGACGGGCCTGGTGGCTCGTCGCGCTCAACGTCCTGGTGCCGGGCTCGGCGCAGGTGCTCGCCGGCAACCGCAGGCTGGGCCGATTCGGCCTGCGCGCGACGCTGATCGGCTGGGCGCTGGTGATCCTCGCGATCGGGATGGCGGTGCTGTGGCGCGACGGCCTGATCGGGCTGCTGACGAACTGGTTCGTCCTCACGCTGGTCCAGGTGCTGCTGCTCGCCTATGCGGGGCTGTGGGTGCTGCTGACGATCGACACGCTGCGCATGCTGCGCCTGGTGAAGCTGCCCCCGATCACGCGGTTCGCCGCGCCCATCGCCGCGCTGCTGGTGCTCTCGCTCGCCGCCGGCGGAGCGGTCTACGGATCCACGGTCGCGGCCTCGAGCCGTGGGGCGATCAGCTCGATCTTCGGCAACAGCGGTCCCGCGCTGCCGCCGAGCGACGGCTACTACAACATCCTGCTGCTCGGCGCCGACAGCGGAGACGGCCGTGACTCGATGCGATTCGACAGCATCTCGGTGGCCTCGGTGAACGCGACGACCGGGGCGGTGACGATCTTCGGCATCCCGCGCGAGCTGCACTATGCACCGTTCCCCGAGGACAGCCCGATGCGCAAGCTGTTCCCGGACGGGTACTTCGAAGGGCATCAGTCGGACACCTGCGGCTGGAACCCGTGGATGAACCACATCAGGGCCGCCGCCGAGGTCTGTCGCGAGGACCAGGGCAAGAGCCTGTACCCGGATGCCGCGAAGCAGGGCTCCGCGCCGGGCATCGAGGCCACGAAGGACGCCGCCGAGGGCGTGCTGGGGATCGAGATCCCGTATTACGTCTTCCTCGACATGAACGGGTTCGCGAAGCTCATCGATGCGCTCGGTGGCGTCACGATCGATGTCACGGAGCGCCTTCCCAAGGGCGGGCCGCCCGAGGGGTGGGAGGGCGAGGACGCCAACGAGTGGGCGATCGGGTGGATCGAGCCCGGCACGCAGCACATGAACGGCGACACCGCGCAGTGGTACGCCCGGTCGCGGTACACCACGAGCGACTGGGACCGGATGCAGCGGCAGCGTCAGCTGCAGCAGGCGATGCTCGCCCAGTTCACCCCACAGAACGTGCTCTCGCGGTTCAGCGCGATCGCGGACGCCGGGGCCGACCTCGCCGACACGGATCTGCCGAAGTCGAAGCTGCCGACGTTCTTCGACCTGATGCTCAAGGCGAAGGAGCAGCCGGTCACCACGATCGAGCTCACCCCGGACAACGGCGTGGCCGAGGAGGACCCCGACTACGCCGACATCCACGCGCGGGTGCAGCAGGCGCTGCATCCGCCCACGGAGACGCCGGCGGACTAGCGATCCAGGACGGTGTCGCGCCGTGGTGTCGGGAGGTGCCGACCCGGTGGATGGCGACGTGGCCTCGACGGAGCGGGTGTCGGCGTTTTCCCGCCGCCGGTGGCTCGCATAGCCGGAAAGCGCCGATGGAGAACGCGGATACCGCGTTCTCCATCCACGTGCGCGGCAGCGGGCGGGGGAGGCGCCGTGCGGCGGATGACGTCGGCCCCGCCTCCGCGGTTGCGGGGGAGGCCGCGGCTACGCTTCGCCTATGAGTGTGCTGTTGCGGATCGTCCTCGACCAGCTGGCGCACGTCGCGGACCCCGATCAGGCCGCGGCCTCACTGGGCCTCGCCGAGGGGCTGGTCGCGACGGCGCCGCGCGGATGCGCGGTCGCGGCGATCGTCCCGAACGGCGCGGAGACGGCCATGGCCGGCATCGAAGAGGTGCGCACGCTGTCGTTGGGCAGACGTGAGCTCGCGGCGGCCTGGCAGATGGGCATCGCACGGGGCGTCGGCGGCGGGCTCATCCACGCGCCGACCATGATGGCGCCGCTGGTGCGGCATGACCGGGTGCACGACAACGACCAGACCGTCGCCACCCTGTGGGACCTGAACGCGTGGGAGGCCCCCGAGCTGCTCCCCAAGACCGCGGTCGCCTGGCAGCGCGGCATGCTGCGCCGCGCCGTGAAGCACGCCGATGCCGTGGTGGTC
>JBASAE010000482.1:0-2802 GCA_049654285.1 Microbacterium sp. | reverse complement strand
CCCGACGGCGGGGTCGTCGGTCACCTCGACGTGCTCGAGCAGCCCGAACGCCGCGTCCTGCAGCTCCATCGCGGCGCCCTCGGCGGCGCGTAGGCCCTGAGGGATCTCCAGCAGCCGCAGCCGCACGGGCTCGTCGGGACCGAGCAGATCCCCCGCGGCGATGCGGAACAGCAGTGCGTAGCCGATCTGTCCGCCGGCTCCGGTCAGGGTGATGGTGGTGGCCATGCCTCGAGCCTACGTGCTCGCGCTGCATCGGTTGCGGGCGGTTCGGGGTACCTTTTCATTCATGACCTTCAATCCCGACGCCGACATCTCGGGCAACAGGACGCGTCGCCGCGGCAGGACGGCCGCGATCGCGGGCGGCGGGACGGTCGGCATCCTCGGCATCATCGCGTTGATCGCGGGGCCGCTCCTCGGCATCGACCTCTCCGGGCTCGTGGGCGGGCTCGATCAGGGTCAGCAGCAGCCGTCGTCGCAGTCGGCCGTGCTCGACTGCAAGACCGGCGAGGACGCGAACACCCGGGACGACTGCCGTATGGCGGGCGCCGAAGTGGTGCTGAACAGCTTCTGGGAGAAGCACGTCGAGGGCTACCGTGCGCCGACGCTGACCGTCGTCGACGGTCAGACGCCCACGCAGTGCGGCACGGCGTCGAACGCCGTCGGCCCGTTCTACTGCCCGCCCGAGGAGGGCGTGTACATCGATCCCACGTTCTTCCAGCTCATGCGCCAGCAGTTCGGGGCGTCCGCGGGGGAGCTGGCCCAGCTGTACATCATCGGGCACGAGTGGGGACACCACATCCAGAACATCACCGGGATCATGCAGGACCACCCGAACAACGGCACCGGCCCGGGCAGCAACGGCGTACGCACGGAGCTGCAGGCCGACTGCTACGCGGGGGCGTGGCTCGGCGACGTCGCCGAGCTGAAGGACGACAACGGGGTGCCGTACATGGAGCCCATCACCGAGAAGCAGCGTCAGGACGCCCTGAACGCCGCGCTCACGGTCGGGGACGACCACATCCAGCAGCAGTCCGGCTTCGTGAACCCGGAGAGCTGGACGCACGGCTCCAGCGAATCGCGGCAGTACTGGTTCGCGAACGGCTACAAGAACGGCCTCGGCGTGTGCGACACCTTCTCGGTGTCGGAAGACCAGCTCTGAACTCTCGACAGATCCGCAGGGTCGTCCCGGCGATGACACGGGGCGTTGATGGGCGCAGATGCCCAGGGGGACGCTACGCGCGGAGCGCCGCCAGGAGCGTCTTCACCAGGCCGCCGACGCCGCCGCGCGCGCGGAACCGGGTGAGGCCTTCGCTCACGGTCGCGGCCGTGCGCGCCGAGACGAACCACGGCGGGGTCGGCAGGATGGTCATGCGCCCACCGCCGTTCACGCCGGGCAGGGAGCGGGGGAACGGCCGGAACGGACCGCGCACCACCGAGCGCTCCACGCCGTCGAGCAGCAACGCGTTGTGCACGACGCCCAGGCCGCTGCCGACGTCCCGGATGTCGTTGCCGGGGAAGGCGCCCCAGGTCATGGTCGGTGTGATGAACCCGAACGCGGTCCAGGTGTTCACCGCGATCGATCCGTAGCGCAGCTCGGCGATCGCCCGGCCGAACCCGGCACCGAGCGCCTTCTCGGTCGCGGGGTCGATGATCACGTTCGCGCCCAGCGTGCCCTGCAGGCTCTCGTTCGCGTGCGCGACAGCGGCGTCGAGGAACGCCTGGCCGGTGCCGGGCAGCTCCTCCACGCCGAGCACGGGCGCGAAGTACTCGGTGCGCTCCAGGGCCGTGGCGTCGTCGCCGTCCTCGATCTCGATCAGCAACCGGTCGGCGAGCTGCAGCGCATCGGGGTAGTCGCGTGATGCGGCGGCCATGCGGGCATCCGAGTTCGGGTACCAGATCGGACGCTCCGGGGCCGCCGCATATGCGCGGCGCAGCGCGGCGCGGAACCTCTCGCGCTGCGGCCAGTCGGAGGACATGATCACGACCTGGCCGGCGATGCAGTTGTGCCCGCAGTTCTGCAGGCGCATGGTCGCGACGTGCTCGGCCTGGTAGTCGAGATCGGCGTCGGACCAGTCGCCGGGGACGATGATGATCGGCGAGACGCCGCCCAGCTCGGCGGTGATCGGCTTCTTCAGTCGCGGACGGTTCTCGCGGCGGCGGCGCCCTGCCGCGGCATCCGTGCCCCACACGATCGCGTCGAACGTCGCCGCGGAGCCCGTGATGTGCACGTGCGCCAGATCGGGATGCCCGGTGAGGTAGGCGCCGACCGCGGGCCCGCCGCGCACGATGCGCAGGAAACCCGGTGCGATCAGCGGCGCGAGCGCGCGCTCGTACACCGGCACGAGCGCATCCTGCGTGGGGTTGACCTTCAGCAGTGCGACCCGGTTGTGCGCGAGCAGCTCGTAGAGCACGTCGAGCACGGGGATCGAGGTGATGTTGCCGGCGCCGAGCACCAGGCCGACGCCGCCGTTCTCGCCGGGGGAGAGCTGTCCGAGGCCCGCGCTGCGCCGCGCCGTGTTCGGCGTGACGCCCGGCTCGAGCCAGACCTGGCCGGTGAACCCCTGCAGCAGGAAGCCGTCGATGCCGGTGAGCGGGAAGGCGTCGACCGCGACCCGTCCGCCCGGTGCACGGCCGAGGCGGATGCCGTCGAGCGCGCCCTTGCCCGCGGCGATGCGGTCGAGCGTGTCGGCATAGGCGTCGAGCGCGCCGAGCACGCTGTACGGACCGCTCAGCCATTCCTCGCCGCGCAGCGGGTGGGCGGCGTTCAGGCCCTTCGACTCGGCCGCGGTGAGCGCCCAGTCG
>JBASAE010000481.1:0-2042 GCA_049654285.1 Microbacterium sp. | reverse complement strand
GAACTGCACGGGGAGGGGCTGGTCCAGCCCCAGCCGAGCACGCATGGCGTCGTGCTCGGCCGGGGTGGCCTCGAGCGGCAGCATCAGCGAGGTGGGGTCACCGCTGAGGTGGAGCAGCACGAACGTGACGACGGCGACTCCGAAGAGCACGAGGATCGCCTGCCACAGTCTCCGCCAGACATACGCTGCCATCTCTTCGTTCCGTTATCGCTTCTGCACCTTGGCGTCGTAGACCCAGATCCGCTCGTCCGACGTCGCCGTCCAGTCGATCCGGTCGGACACGCCGTAGATGTCCTGGTAGGAGAACAGGTAGAGGAACGCCGCCTGGTCGTAGAGGTCGGCGTTCAGCGCCGCGAGCGCGGACTGCCGCTCGTCGGGGTCGGCGATCTTCGCGGCCTCGACGACCCGAGCCTGGATCGCGTCGTCGCGGAAGTACGCCTGCGGCGACTCGGGCATGAGGTACGAGTTGAACGGCACCCCGAAGTCCCACACCGGCGTGCCGAAGCTGATGATGTAGAACGGGCCGAGGTCGTGCTGCTTGTACCGGTCGAGGAACGCGCCCCACTCGGTGACCTGGTTGTCGACCTGGATGCCGACGTCCTTCAGCTGCGCTGTGATCGCCTGAGCGATCTCGCGGTCCTTCGGGCGCACGTCCGAGGAGTTGAAGACCAGGGGGAACCCGTCCGGATACCCGGCCTCGGCCAGCAGCTTCCGCGCCTTGTCGGGGTCGTACGGGTAGGGCTCGAGGCTCTCGTCGTAGCCGCGGTACATCGGGCCGACCATCGACGGCAGCGGCGAGCCGTGCCCCAGCATGAGGTTGTCGATGATCCCCTGCTTGTCGACCGCGTAGTTGACCGCCTGCCGGACGCGGACGTCGTCGAAGGGTGCGACGGTGTTGTCGATGACGATGTAGTTGCTGCGCTGGCTGCGCACCGACTCGATCCGCAGGCCGTCGGCGGACTCGATCATGTCCGCCGTCTCGGGCTGCACGCCCACGGCGATGTCGATCTCGCCGGCCTGGAGGGCGGCGACGCGCGCGCCGACCTCGGGGATCGGGCGGAACACCACATCCTCGATGTCAGGAGCGCCGCGCCAGTTGTCCGCCGCCGCGCTGAGGACGATGTCGGCCCCCTGCTTCCAGGACTCCAGCTGGTACGGGCCGGTGCCGTTGGCGGCGCGGGTGAGGCCGCTGGCGCCGTCCTTCTCGGTGAACGCCTTCGACACGATCGGGATGAACTGGAGGTTGTCGATCAGCAGCGGGAACGGTGCCGACGTGTGCACGCGCACGGTGGACGGATCGACCGCCTCGACCTTGTCGATCGACGCGATGTACGTGCGCTGCGGCGACCCGAGCTCCTCCCCGAGCACGCGCTCGAAGGTGTACACGACGTCATCGGCGGTGAACGGCGTGCCGTCGTGGAACACGACGTCCTTCTGCAGCGAGATCTCCCAGGTGAGATCGTCGACCTGACGCCATTCGGTGCCGAGCGAGGCCTCGAGCTCGCCGTCCGCGTTGCGGCGGACGAGCGTGTCGTACACGTTCGACAGCACGCTGAGCCACGCGGTGACGATCGAGAGGTTGGGGTCGAAGCTGGCATCCTCGGCGGTGTACCCGATGGTGATCTTGTCACGGGTGTCACCGTCCTCCCCTGCAGGAGGCGCGGAGCAGCCCGCCAGCGCGACAGCGAGGACGATCCCTCCGCTCACGACGGACAGCCAGGCCCGTCGACGGGCGACCTTACTCAACATGGACGTATCTCCTTCGATTCGGTTGGTTCATTCGGGTGGTCCGGCCCACTCGACACGGTCGAGGTCCGGGGGCCTCACGCGTGATGGACGACTCCGTCTTTCATCACCCAGCGGATGCTGCGGCAGTTGCCGATGTCGGTCAGGGGATCCTCGTCGAGCAGGACCATGTCGGCCGCCATCCCGGAGGCGATCGCGCCGGCATCGGCCTCGATGCCGAGGATCCTCGCGTTCCCGCTGGTGGCCATCTCCAGCACCTCGGCGGGGGTGGCCCCCAGCGACGCGAGCAGCTCCAG
>JBASAE010000480.1:0-3701 GCA_049654285.1 Microbacterium sp. | reverse complement strand
GCGGTCGATCGTCTGATCCGGGAGTGGACCGACGTGGTGCAGCGCGACGCCTCACACCCCAGCGTCGTGGTCTGGGTGCCCCTCAACGAGAGCTGGGGGGTGGACCGGATCGCAGCATCGCCACGGGAACGCGAGCTCGCCCGTGCGCTGTACCACCTCACGAAGGCCCTCGACGACACCCGGCTCGTCGTCTCGAACGACGGATGGGAGCACGTCCGCTCCGATCTGTTCACCGTGCACGACTACGAGAACGATGCTGCGACGATCAGGGCGCGCTACGGCACCCCCGAGTCGGTCCGCAGCACGCTGAGCGGCATCGCCCCGAACGGGCGCCGCATGCTCGTCGGCACTCCGGAAGAGGCCGGGCACACCGCGGGGCGGCCCGTGCTGCTCAGCGAGTTCGGCGGGGTCAGCGTCGACGGCTCCGCAGACGGGTCCTGGGGCTATCGCATGGTCGGGTCGGACGACGCCCTCGAGGAGCACCTGCGCGGACTGTTCGACGCGGTGCACGACTGCGCGCCGCTCGCGGGCTGGTGCTACACGCAGCTGACCGACACGGCCCAGGAGACCAACGGCCTCGTCGATGAGCACCGGGTGCCGAAGATCCCGCTGGAGCGCCTGCGCCGGATGATCGTCGGCGGACGGCAGCCCGCACCGATCGCCGCACCGGTCTTCCGTCCGGAGCCGTGACGGAATCCGCCTCACGGCGGCAGGGCGCGGCCCGGCTCAGACGTCGGTGGTCAACGCCTGCACGGCGTGCGCCTCGCGGTGCAGGCGTTCCATGCGCAGGTCGAGCTCGCCCGCGGCGTCCGCGGCATCCGTCAGGCTCTCCACGAGGTGACCGGGCACGCGCCCGTCGAACTTGTAGTGGATCTTGTGCTCGAGACTCGCCCAGAAGTCCATCGCGATGGTGCGGAACTGCACCTCGACGGGAACCGGGACGGCGCCGGTCGACAGGAAGACCGGCACCTCGACGATCGCGTGCAGGCTGCGGTAGCCGTTGGGCTTCGGGTTCGCGATGTAGTCCTTCACGACGCGCACCGTGATGTCGTCCTGCCGGGTGAACAGGTCGAACAGACGGTACACGTCGCTGACGAAGCTGCAGGTCACCCGCACGCCGGCGATGTCGGTGATCTCGCGGCGGATCGTGTCGAAGTCCGGCTCGATGCCCTTGCGGACGACTTTCTCGACGATCCCGTCCGGCGACTTCAGCCGGCTCTTCACATGCTCGATGGGGTTGTACGCGTGGTCGTGCGTGAACTCGTCGCGCAGGATCGAGATCTTCGTCTCGACCTCGCGCATCCCGAACTCGTAGTCCCGCAGGAACCGCTGGAACTCATCGCGCAGCTGCCTGGCCTCGGCGATCGCACGTTCGTCGACGGGTACCGTGCTCATACCGCCGACGCTACTCGCCCCGGTTCGGAATCGGCTGGGCGTCCGGCTCGCGGGCGTCGCGCAGGTACTGCCCCGACAGGATGCCGGGCAGGCCGCGGCCGGCGTCCGTGGTGAAGAGGAGGATGACCGCGAGGAGCACGAGCGCACTCGAGAGGAGGTCTCCGAGGACCGGCAGCATGCCGATCGCGGAGATGCCGCCGTAGCCGCCGAGCCAGCGCAGCAGCCGGGCGACCGGTGCGGGCAGCCGCGAACCGGAGTAGCGCAGCAGCACGACGTGGTCACCGAAGGACCGGCCGGTGGCCAGCACGATCACGAGCCAGGCGGCGACGGCCAGGCCCGAGCCGACGAGGTCGGCGAGCATCCCCTCGCGCAGCGCCTGCTCGTCGTGCACGACGTAGGCGAGCCACAACTGCACGACGACGCCGACGCTCCACGCCGCGAACCCGAGCCCCAGCCCGTCGCACAGCATCGCCAGCGCACGGCGCCCGCGGGTGACCTGCCGCGGCTCACCGGCATCCGGACTCTGCGCGAACCCGCGACGCGCACGCGGCACGATCAGTCCTGCGACGGAGCCGAGCACGGCGCCGGCCGTGTTCGTCATCAGGTCGCCCACGTCGAAGAACCGGTACGCACAGGGGTAGAGCCCCCACACCCCGGTCAACTGAGTGGTCTCGACCAGCAGCGACAGCCCGAATCCCACACCGAGCGCGACGAGGACGCCGCGATCGCCGAGCACCCGCACGAAGAACCCCAACGGCAGGAACAGCAGCACGTTGAACGCCAACTGCAGCAGTGCCGGGTGCGTGAGCGGATTCCCCGGCCCCTCGAACGCCTTGCGCACCTCGGCGACGACCGACAGTGGATCGAGCTCCACGCCGACACATCGGATGGACTCCGGATCGGGCAGCGGCAGCAGGGTGTACGTCCAGATCGACCAGAAGTAGATCAGGGCGGCCAGCCAGAGGAGCATGCGCCCCGCAGTGAGCCGGCCACGACGACGGTAGCTGACCGCGACGAACGGCACGAACAGCCCCGCCCCGACGACCAGTCCGATGAAGACGGCGATGGCGCCCAGAGTCAGCTGATCCCCCACGACGACCAGCCTAGGCGGCCGATCGCGCGACCCGCCCCTAGATTGGGCATATGCCTCCTCCCCCCCTTGCAGGTGCGGTCGCCGCATCCCCCGACAGATCGGTGTTCGTCGGCCGCGCGACCGAGACGGCCACGCTCGCCGGACTGCTCACCGACGACGGGGACGCACATGCTCCGTGCGCGATCGTGGCCGGAGCGCCGGGCATCGGGAAGACGGCACTGCTCGACGAGATGGCGGCCAGGGCCGCGGTCGACGGTGCGCACGTCGTGCTGCGCGCGGTCGCCGATCCGGCCGAGACCGACCTCGACTTCGGCGTGATCGACCAGCTGCTGCGTGCGGGGCGACGGCACCTCGGGATGCCCGGCGGCACCCCGCGCGGATCGGGGGCGCTCGAGGTCGGCGCGCTGCTCGTGCAGGCGACGGACGCCTTCGACGGACGCCTGCTGGTCGTGATCGACGATGCGCACGCCGCCGACGACCCCTCTCTGCACGCCCTCTCGTTCGCCGCGCGCCGTCTCGCCGCCGACCGCATCGCGGTGCTCATCGGCACCCGCCCGGAGGGGCTGCCGAGGATCCCGCACGGACTGCGCACCCTCGCCGAGGCCCCCGGGCGGGTGCTCACGCTCGACGGCTTCGCACTCGACGAGGTGCAGCAGCTGGCCGCCTCCACCCGCGGTGCACGGCTGCATCCGACCGCCGCTGAGCGGTTGCACCGGCACACCGGCGGGCACCCGCTGCACACCCGCATCCTGCTGGAGCAGGCCGAGGGCGACGACATCGACATGCCGGTGGCGCCCTCGCTGACCCGGCTGCTGGCCGACCGCCTGGTGGGCTGCTCGCCACGGGCCCGGTTGCTGCTCGAGGCTCTGGCCGTGATCGACGCTCCGACAACCATCGCCGATGCGGCGCGGCTCGCCGGGCTCGCCGCTCCGCTGGACGCGGTCGACGAGCTCGCCGTGAGCGGGCTGATCGACATCTCCGACGGCCGGTTCGACGGCGAACCCGTGCGCTCCGCCGCGGCGTCGGTCATGTCGCTGCGGCACCGGCTCATCCAGGAGGCGGTCTACGACGGGCTCGCCGACGACAGACGCGCCGCCATGCACGCCGATGCGGCCCGGCTCACCACCGGCGCGGCTGCGCTGCGGCACCGGGTCGCCGCCGCGTCCGGGCCGGATCCCGATCTGGCGGACGCCCTCGCTGCGCAGGCCGCCGC
>JBASAE010000479.1:0-1524 GCA_049654285.1 Microbacterium sp. | reverse complement strand
GAGCTGCAGTCGCGAGCGGTGCACGAGGCCGGCGGGCGCTGGCGCGTCTTCCTGTGCTCGCCGCGCTGGCTCGCGGGGCTCGGGCTGCTCGGCATCGCGGTCTCGACGAACTTCGTCGCGCTGGCGCTCACCCCGGTCAGCGCGGTGCAGTCGATGAGCGTGGTCGCCTTGGCGGCGTCCGCGGCGTTCGGCGCTCTGACCGGACGGGTGGTCGTGACCCGCGGCGTCGTCACGTCCATCGTGCTGTGCGCGGTGGGGATCGTCGGCGTCATCGCCCTGATCGCCGCACACGCCGCACCACGGTCGGGAACGGACGCCGATGCGCGACTCGGCGCGGTCATGGCGATCCTCGCGGCGCTCACGGCGCTGGGACTGCTCACGGCCGTCCTCGGGCGGGGCGATGCCGGGCGGGCGACGCGGCTGTGCGGTCTGATCGCCGGATCGATGGTCTTCGGCAGCATCACGACCGTGTTCACGGTGATCGTGCTGCAGGTGACGGGCCGGGGCCCTGCCGTTCTGCTCGCCCCGCCCGTGCTCCTCGCGCTCGGCCTGGTCGCCCTGGGCGGACTGACCGCCAACGTGCTGCTGCAGCGGGCGCATCGCGTCTTCCCCGCCCCCGCCGTGGTCGCCGGGCTCACCGTCGTCGATCCGCTGACCGCCGCTGTGATCGGGATCGCCGTGCTCGGCGAGGCGGTCCTCACATCGGCATCCGCCGCGCTGCTGGCACTCTGCGGCGCGCTCGCGATGGCCGGAGTGCTCGGGCTCGGCGGCCTGCGCCGCCGGGAACGCGCCGTCGGGGCATCCGCTCCGCACGGACCCGACACCCTCACAGAACGGAGCGGCTGATGCACATCGCGTTCTTCAGCGACCAGCACCCCGGAACCCTCGGCGGCCTGCAGGTGTCCCTCGGCCTGCAGCGAGCACAGCTGGAGCGGCTCGGACACCGCGTGACCGTGTGCGCGCCGGACTCGAGCCGCGTGCCGTCCCGGGAGTTCGCGCGCGCAGACGACGTCCTGCTGTCGTCGGCGCAGGTCGGCGAGCACTCGTTCTGCATCGCCGGCGCGCAGGTCGATCGTGCGGTGGACGCCGGCTTCTCCGGCCTCCCTCCGGTGGACGTGGTGCACGTGCAGGCCGACGTCTGGGGCGCGTGGAGCGGCTATCGGTTCGCGCGCCGTCACGGGCTGCCGGTGGTGCACACCATGCACACCAACGTCGAGGTCGGGCTCCCCGCGATCATGCCGTTCCCACGGGCGGTGTTCCGGCTCCTGTTCGCCGCCCAGGAGCGGTTCATGCGCGTCGGCGCGGTCGACGACATCGCCGCGTACGTGCGGGTCTTCGCCGACGCCGCAGACGTGCTCGTGGCGCCCAGCACGCACTTCGCGGAGCGGCTGCACGGCTACGGCATCGCCGCGGACATCCACGTGGTGCCCACGGGGGTCGACGACACCCTGCTTGACCCGGTCCGGGCGCTGCCCCGCACGCGGCGCCGCCGCCCGGTGCTGCTGTGGCCGGGCCGGGTCAGCC
>JBASAE010000478.1:0-4047 GCA_049654285.1 Microbacterium sp. | reverse complement strand
GCGTCCGCACGGTGCGTGCCGCCCGGCACGATCTGCGCGACGTGCCAGGTGAGGTCCAGGGCAGGATTGGGGGTGACCGTGACGATCATGCGCCCGCCTCTGCGCCGGATCGGAACGGATGCACGAGCCGGGAACGGATGCACGACGCATCCACCGGATCGACGGTGCATCTGTACCCCGACCGTGCAGACGTACCCGTCGGGCTCACGCGACCACCGCCCGGGCGCGCAGCGCCGATCCGAGGATGCCGGCGTTCCCGGACAGCTCGGCCGGGACGAGCTCGGGGAGGCGGTGGAAGCTCAGCCGCGCGGCCAGCCGCGTGCGCAGCTCATCGAAGAGCGCCCCGCCGGCCCGCGACAGCCCACCGCCGATCACGACCGCCTGCGGCGCGACCACCGCGGTGAGCTGGGCGATCGACATCGTGAGCGCGTCGAGCGCCTCGTTCCAGATGCCCGCCGCGACCGCGTCCCCGCCTACGGCCCGCGCGATGACCTCCTTGGCCCCGTCGACCATCGTCCCGGTCGCGACCTCGTACCGCCGGGCGATCGCTCCCGCCGAGGCGACGACCTCCAGGCATCCGCGCGCCCCGCAGGGGCAGGGCCAGTCGCCGATCGGCGAATGACCGATCTCGCCCGCGTAGCCGCCGCCGGTGTACGGCCGGCCGCCGACGAGCAGGGTGCCGGCGATGCCCGTCCCGATCACGATCACGACCGAGTCGGCGTAGTCGCGCGCGCCCCCCAGCATGTGCTCCGCCCAGCTCGCGGTGCCCACGTCGTGATCGAATGCCACCGGCAGTCCGAAGCGCTGCTCGGCGAGCGCGCGCAGCGGCGCGTCCCGCAGACCCAGGTTGCTGGAGAACACCGCGACGCCCGCCTCGGCGTCGACGATGCCGGGCACGACGAACCCGACGGCCTGCGGCACGATCCCCGGATGCTGCGCGCGCAGCTCGTCGCCCAGCTCACCGATCCGGGCGACCAGCCGCTCCGGCATCCTCTCGCCGCCCTCGGGCGTCGGCGTGCGCCGCAACCCGACAGCGACGCCGTCCGCGTCGAACAGGGCCGACTTGATGTCGGTGCCGCCCACGTCGAAGGCGAGCACCGGCACGCCCGCGCCGATCGACGCGGGCCGCGCGAGCCGCTCACCGGCCGCGTCGGAGACGACGTCGGGGATCGCCCGCGATCCTGCATGCCCCCGCCGAGACTGCGGGGCTGCGCCCCCGTCTCGGCGGGGGCGGGCAGTGTCGTCGGGTGAGACTGCGGGGGTCATGGTCGCGGGCTCAGTCGTCGAGGATGACGGAGCGGGTCAGGTTGCGCGGCTGGTCCGGGTCGAGCCCGCGGGCCACGGCGCGGTCGAGCGCGACGCGATGCAGGCGCACGAGGTCGGCCATGGGGTCGATCGGGTGCTGCACGAACCGTGCACCCGTGGCGCGGACCTGCTCCTCCAGCCCCTCGGGCGCGGTGCCGAACTGCCAGGTGACGCGGCCGGGGGCGGCGATCGCGATCGGGCCGTGACGGTACTCCATCGAGGAGTAGGACTCGGTCCACGACTGCGACGACTCGCGCATCTTCAGCGCGGCCTCGTGCGCGAGGCCGACGGTCCAGCCCATCCCGAGGAAGCTGTACTGCTCGGCGTCGCGCAGCGCCGGGTCGGCGACGGCGGAGTCCGCGATCACACCCTGCGCATCGGCGATCGCCTTCTCGAGCGACTCCCCGAGGGATGCCCGGAACAGGGCCAGCGCGGTGGTGGCGAAGCGGGTCTGCACGACCGACTGCTCGTCGGCGAACGACAGGCCGATCACGGTGTCGGCCATGTCCACCAGCGGAGAGGAGGTGTCGCCGATGACGCCGATCACCGGGGTCTTGCCCGTGACGCGCTCGGTCAGCTCGAGGATCTCCGTGGTGGTCCCCGAGCGGGTCAGCGCGACGATCGCATCGTAGTCGCGGTCGAACGGGAACTCGGACGCCGTGAACGCGTCGGTCTCCCCCTGGCCCGCCGCCTCACGGAGCACGGCGTACGACTGGGCCATGAACCAGCTGGTGCCGCAGCCGACGACGGCGATGCGGGCGCCGGATGCCGGAAGCAGCCCCTGCTCGGCACGCATGTCCGCGGCACGCGTCCAGGCCTCGGGCTGCGAGAGGAGCTCGGCGCGCATGTGTGCGCCGGCGGTCTGGTTCTCGGTCATGGCTGACTCCTCGTCTGGACCTCTCAGAAGAGATCATGTTGCGTGTTTATGATTGATTCAAGGATATATCGCTCATACTACTTCACTTCTGCGGGATGCGTCCCCGAGGCATCCCGTCCCTGCCCGACGCTTGCAGGGCGTTCCGACGCGTGCAGGGCGACATGCCGCCGGATCGCCCTGCATCCGGGCATCCGCCCTGCAAGCGAGAGCGCGGCGGAGGCGCGCACGAGAACGGCTCAGCGGCCCTCGGCCGCCTCGGTGTGGTGCCTGATGACCTCGGCGACCACGAAGTTGAACCACTTCTCGGCGAACTCGGGGTCGAGGTGCGCCTCTTCTGCGAGCGCGCGCAACCGCGCGACCTGCTGCTCCTCACGGGAGGGATCGGATGGCGGCATGGCGTGATCGGCCTTCAAGTGGCCGACCTGCTGGGTGGCCCGGAAGCGCTCCGCGAGCATGAAGATCAGAGCGGCGTCGATGTTGTCGATCGTGCCGCGCAGGCGCAGCAGCTCCGCACGGGCGGCTTCGGCGTCGGACATGGCCCTCCCTGTGTTCCTGGCTACGTGCTCCCGGCGAACTCCGTGTTCGTCGCGGATCGGACCGGCCGGGATCCGACATCTACGACGATAGCCGGGGCGCACCCGTAAAGTGAGTCCCATGAGCTCCGACGAGAAGGCCGGTTCGCCCGTAGAGTCCGACGCGTACGCCGCTGACGCGGACGTCGCGACGCCATCCGCGTCCCCGGGTCCCGACGCCGCGGGACCCGCCCACCCGACCCCCGCGGCGAAGATCGTCGAGCCGATGACCCCGAGCCGCTCGTTCT
Source organism: Microbacterium sp. (assembly GCA_049654285.1). GTDB lineage: Bacteria > Actinomycetota > Actinomycetes > Actinomycetales > Microbacteriaceae > Microbacterium. The sequence goes on along the minus strand of JBASAE010000478.1, from coordinate 1,045 downwards.
GGACCCGCATCGACAAGCCGTTCGTGTTCGGGCTGCTGGTGACCCTCGGGGGGCTCACCGCGATCCTGCTCGGCCTGATGCTCTCGAACCTCTCGACCGTGCTGATCTACATCGCCCTCGCCGCCTTCGCGGCGCTCGGCCTCGACCCCGCCGTGCGTGCCCTCGAACGCCGCGGGCTGAGCCGCCCCTGGGGCGTGGTGATCGTGATCCTCGGGCTGATCGCCGTGATCGGCCTGGTGCTCTGGCTGATCGTGCCGATCGTCGTCGAGCAGATCACCCAGTTCTTCCAGTCGATCCCCGGCACGTTCAACGCCTTCCTCGCCAGCGACTTCTATGCCCGTCTGGAGGAGCAGTTCGGCGGCAGCCTGAACGACCTGACGGCCGAGGTGGAGAAGTTCCTCCGGGATCCGTCGAAGCTCGGGCCCCTGCTCGGAGGCGCCGCGCAGGTCGGCGGCGCCGCCGTGCAGTTCGGAGTGTCCGTCGCCAGCGGCATCTCGGGCGCGGTCGTGGTCCTGGTGCTGACGCTGTACTTCCTGGCCGGGATGCCCGGCATCAAGCAGTCGCTGCTGCGCCTGGCCCCGGCCCGCGACCGGGCGCGCGCCGGAGACATCACCGATCAGATCACCGACTCGGTGGGCGGCTACGTGATGGGCATGGTGGTGCTGGCGTTCGCCAACTCGATGTTCACGCTGCTGATGTACAGCGTGCTGGGCCTGCCGTTCCCCCCGCTGATGGCCACGCTGGCGTTCGCCATCACCCTCATCCCCCTGGTCGGCTCGGTGCTGTTCTGGATCGTCGGCTCGTCGATCGCGCTGTTCTCCGGTGACCTCACCGTGACGCTGATCTTCGCGGCCGCCTATCTCGTCTACATGCAGATCGAGGCGTATGTCCTCACCCCGCGCGTGATGAACAAGGCGGTGTCGGTGCCCGGCTCCCTGGTCGTGATCGGTGCGATGGCCGGCGGCACGCTGCTCGGCCTCCTGGGCGCCCTGGTGGCGGTGCCGGTCGCGGCATCCATCCTGATCATCATCAAGCAGGTCTGGAT
>JBASAE010000477.1:0-1593 GCA_049654285.1 Microbacterium sp. | reverse complement strand
GCGGTCGCGCCGCCGTGCGTGCGCGTCACGAGCTGACGGTTCTCGAGAAGGGAGAGGTACCGACGGGCCGTCGCCTCCGAGATGCTCAGCGCCTCGGTGATCTCGGCGTTGGAGACCGAGCCGTTCTCGGTGACGAAGTCGAGGAGCTGGTTCAAGCGTTGCGCCTGCGTCATGCCTGTGCTTTCTGAAGATCCATGCGCGGTCGAGGGATCCCCCGATCCGATCGCGCCGATGCCATTCTGCCTGATTTCCTCCGGATCCATGCCGGTCCGCGTGAGGGCGCGAGCGCTCGAGCCTGAGGATCTGCCGAGAGTTGCGCGCGATAAACGATCGTTGCTATGTTCAACTTCTGAGCGTTTGAGCGCTTATCGATCACACAGTCATATATTTCCACGAAGAAGTGAAGGGATGCGAATCCATGCGATTCCGTACCGTTTCTGTTCTCGCCGCCATCGGCGTCTCCGCCCTCGTGCTCTCCGGCTGCTCTGCAGGAGATGAAGGGGACAAGGGAGCCGAGGGGGACTCGTCCGCGATCGGCGGGACGCTCGTGCTCTACACCCCGAACGAGGAGGAGATGCTCGACCACCTCATCCCCGAGTTCGAGGACGAGACCGGCATCAAGGTCGACATCGTCACCGCCGGCACCGGCGAGCTGTACCAGCGCATCAAGAGCGAGGCCTCGAACCCGCAGGGCGACGTGCTCTTCGGCGGCGGCCTCGCCCAGGCGCTCTCGAATGAGGACCTCTGGGAGGAGTACACCTCGAGCAACGACGGCGACATGCTGGACGCCGGGAAGAACACCACGGGCATCGCCACGCCGTACCAGGCGGACGGCTCCAACCTGCTGCTGAACACCGAGAAGGCCAAGGCCGCCGGCGTGACCGTCACGAGCTACGAGGACCTCCTCCAGCCCGAGCTGAAGGGCAAGATCGCCTTCGGCGACCCGACCCAGTCGTCCTCCGCGTTCGCGCAGCTCACCAACATGCTCAAGGCCGTCGGCGGCGACTACGAGTCCGCGAAGGGCTGGGACTACGTCGCCGCGCTGGTGAAGCAGCTTGACGGGATCTCGATCGGCTCGTCGACCCAGGTCGCGCAGAACACCGCCGACGGCGAGTACGTCGTCGCGCTCACCTACGAGCCCCTGTCGCTGAACTACGTCAACGCGGGCAAGCCGGTCGAGATCGTCTACCCCGCGGAGGGCGCGGCGTTCCTGCCCGCGAGCTCGCAGGTCATCAAGGGTGCGAAGAACCAGAAGCAGGCCCAGGCGTTCCTCGACTTCATCACCTCGGAGAAGGCGCAGACGATCATCGCCGAGGAGACGGCCGGTCGGCCGCTGCGCGACGGCGTCGACAAGCCGGGTCTGCCGGCGCTCGCCGACATCCCCACCGTCGAGGAGGACAGCGAGTACGTCGCCGCCCACCGCGACGAGCTGATCGCGAAGTACCAGGCCATCCTGAACGGGAAGTGACCGGACCGGTCCGAACGGAGAACAGCGATGACGGAAATCGTCCTCAAGGACCTGCGCAAGGAGTACGGCGATCAGGTCGCGATCCCCGAGTTGAACCTCTCCATCGAGGAGGGTGAGTTCTTCAC
>JBASAE010000476.1:0-1761 GCA_049654285.1 Microbacterium sp. | reverse complement strand
TCGCGACGTCGGCATGTCGGGTGATCGAGGAGTAGGCCGGCAGGGAGTGCCGATCAGTGCTGTGCTGCTCTTCGGGCAGGTGAGTGGTGCGAGGCATGGCTCGACGATAACAACTTTCGCGTATAGTGCATGGAGTCTTGCAAAATATGCAAGAAAGCTCGTTCACCGGAGGGAGACTGCCTGATGTCTGAGATCGAGCAGGTCGTGCGGACTCGGTTGCGGAGCCTGCGGCAGGCGCAGTCCTTGTCCCTCGATGATCTGGCTGAGCGTTCTCATCTCAGCCCGTCTACGATCAGCCGCATCGAGACAGGCAAGCGCGCGATCAGTCTGGACGTACTCCTTCCGCTGGCCCGAGCTCTGCGCACCGACGTCGAAACCTTGCTCGAGAACGACGCCGACGACGATGTGGTCATCCGTCCCGTGCCTAGTCACGAAGCGTCGCGCACAACGTGGATGCTCTCCAAGGCCACGGGCCACCTGACGTCTCTGAAGGTTCGGTTGGAGCCCACCTCGCTGATCCCAGAACAGCGGGTGCACCCCGGCCATGACTGGTTCTTCGTGCTGGAAGGAAGGGTCCGACTCTTCCTCGGGGAACGGGCAATCGTCGTGGAAGCGGGTGAGGCCGCCGAGTTCGCCACCATGACCCCGCACGCGTTCATGGCCGAGGGGGGTCCTGCTGAGCTGATCATGATCTTCGGCCAGGAGGGGCACATCGTGCACCGACACGATGGCGAGGCCTAAGCGGCTTGGGGCGGTGCTGTTCTCAGGCGGGTTCACCATCCCGCTGATGTTCTAGGCCTCAACGGGTCCGTGCGAGACGCCTATCGGCGACGTGGCGTGGTGGGGATCCGCTGCACCGTGCGACCACGACGCACAGAGGGGCATCGGCTGCGCTGGGTAGGCTCGCACCAGTGGATGAGCGGGAGCTAAGCTGACGAGGGCAGCGAATGCTGCCGACTGCACTTCCAGGCGAAGACCGCCTGAATCATTGCGGAGAGGCCCGGTTCACTCGGGACATGTCCGGATGGGGTGAGGCGCATAGCTGCGCCGACTTCAACCACCGATGCGAGGCATCGGCTGAAGAGAGGACATGCAATGGCATCGAAGGATGAGAAGAACCTCGCCGAGGTGATCGACAAGATCGCGAACATGGACGAACCGGAGCGGTCGATCGTGCATCGAGTACACGAGGTCATCTTGGCCGCCGTGCCTACGCTGAAGCCGCGAATCTGGTACGGCATGCCCGCCTATGCGCTGTCCGCGAGCGCACCTGCATTGGTGACCCTGCGCAACGACGAGCGCGTCAACCTGGCCCTGACCGAGAAGGTCGCGCTTCGTCCTGTGGGCGGGGCCGACGGGATGCTGATGCCCGCTGCCTGGTACTTCGACGCGATCGACGAACCGACAGAGGGGCGTATCGCGGAGATCGTCCGCTCGGCGGTTTCCTGAGCTAGCGGATGCGACGGGGCCATGCTCTCAGCGCGCGACACTGTCCGTCGGGACATGGCCCCGTCGCGTACTTCCCCCATGCTTGGGGGTTCGGCCGATGCGCGCGATGATCTATCCATGAACGCCGACGAGACATCCGCGGGGAAAGAGATCGATGCGATCATCGCCGGCGTCGACGACTGGCGGGCAGAGACCCTCGCCAGAATCCGCCGGGCGGTCCTCAGCGCCGACGGCGAGATCGCCGAGGACATCAAGTGGCGGAAACCCTCGAAGCCGGAAGGCGTGGCCACCTGGGTATGCCAGGGGAACGTC
>JBASAE010000475.1:0-2355 GCA_049654285.1 Microbacterium sp. | reverse complement strand
GCACCTCGCCGGTCGCGAGCACCCCGTCGTCGGTGAGCAGCAGCACCCCCAGGTGCCAGGCGTCCCCGGCCCGGACGATGCGCGTGCCGCGCCATCGCCCGGTCCTCACCACGCCCAGCGCTTCGCGCGGCGTCCCCGCCAGGGCGCGCCGCGCGGCATCCAGGACGGTCGCCGTGCTCACCCGCCCAGCGTATCGATTCGCCCGTACTCGCTGAGGCGCGGCAGAATCGAAGCATGTCCCAGTCCGATACCGCCCGCCTCCTCATCGCCTGCGACGATCAGCCCGGCATCGTCGCCGCCGTGGCCGGGGCGCTGGCCGCGCACGGTGCGAACATCGTCTCGCTCGACCAGCACTCGACCGATCAGGCCGGAGGACGCTTCTTCCAGCGCACGGTGATCCACCTCGACGGACTGGCAGCCAAACGCCCCGCGCTCGAGGCGACGCTCACCGAGGTCGCGGAGCGGTTCGACATGGACTGGTCGCTGCACGACGCCGCCCGGCGCAAGCGCGTGGCGATCTTCGTCTCCAAGTACGACCACTGCCTGATGGAGCTGCTCTGGCGTACCCAGCGCGGCGAGCTCGACATCGACGTGACGATGGTGGTCTCGAACCACCCCGACCTCGCCGAGCAGGTGCGGGGCTTCGGCGTGCCGTTCGTGCACATCCCGCGCGGCGACGGCGACGACGCGAAGGCCGAGATGGAACGGCGCCAGCTCGAACTGCTCCAGGGCAACGTCGACCTGGTCGTGCTCGCCCGGTACATGCAGATCCTCACCGACGACTTCATCGAGAGGCTCGGCGCACCGGTCATCAACATCCACCACTCGTTCCTGCCCGCGTTCATCGGAGCGAACCCCTATGCGCGCGCGAAGGACCGCGGGGTGAAGCTCATCGGCGCGACCGCGCACTACGCCACCGCCGATCTCGACGAGGGCCCGATCATCGAGCAGGACGTCACCCGCGTCACGCACGCCGAGTCGGCCGCCGAGCTGCAGCGCCGCGGCGCCGACGTTGAGCGTTTCGTGCTCGCCCGCGCGGTGAAATGGCATGCCGAGGACCGTGTGATCGTGCACGGCCGCTCGACCGTGATCCTCTGACCAGACGAACGGACGGGAGAACCAGGATGCCGAAGCTCATGATCGTCATCGGCAGCGTGCGCGAAGGCAGGATCGGCCTGCCGATCGCCGAGTGGGCACGCACGGTCGCCGAGCAGCACGGCGGATTCGAGATCGACTGGGCGGATCTGAAGAAGATCGCCCTGCCGATGATGGACGAGCCGAGCCACCCGCGACTGCGCGAGTACACGCACCCGTGGACCATCGAGTGGAGCGAGCGCGTCCACGCGGCCGACGCCTTCCTGTTCGTGCAGCCCGAGTACAACTACAGCTACTCCCCCGCCCTGAAGAACGCACTCGACTACCTGTCCCAGGAGTGGTGGCGCAAGCCGATCGGCACGGTCAGCTACGGCGGCATCTCGGGCGGCACGCGCGGTGTGACCGCCATCCGGGTGCCCCAGATCGCTCTGGGCATGGTGCCCACCAGCGCGAACGTCGAGATCGCGTGGGCGGCCAAGCAGGTCGCCGACGGCGCCTTCACGCCCACCGAGCAGCAGACCGCGATGATCGGCCGGATGCTCGACGAGCTGATCGAGCTGGACGGCGCTCTCTCCCCGCTGCGCGCCGCCCACCGCCGCTGAGCGGCCACCCATCGCCACGGAATCACCGTTCGGATCGTGATTCGTCCCGCGATAAGCGGAGCACTCCGGGACGGACTGCGACCCGAGACGACGTGCCGCGCGGGATCAGGCGGGGACGCCGGCGAGGAGCTCGGCGAAGACGTCGGATGCCGCATCCCGCCGCGCGAGCGGGGCGGACTGGCCCAACCAGAGCGACTGCAGCTCGCCGAGGCCGCGCTGCCCGGCGACCGCACGGAACCGGCCGGTGAGCCAGTTCTGCGCGGGGAACGGCGCGATGGCACCGGATTCCTCGATCCCGGCGACCACCCGGTTGCGGGCACCGCGTGCGAGACGCCCGCTCATCGCCCGCGTGAGCACGCTCCCGTCGTCCGTGGTGCCGCGGATCGCGGCCCGATGCGCGTCGTTCGCCGCCGACTCGTCCGTCGCGAGGAACGCGGTCCCGACCTGCACGCCCGACGCGCCGAGGGCGAGAGCCGCGGAGACGCCACGGCGGTCGGCGATCCCGCCGGCCGCGATCACGGGCACCCGCACGGCGTCGACCGTCTGCGGCACCAGCGAGAACAGTCCGACCAGCGACTGCTCCGCGGGCTTCAGGAACGACACCCGGTGTCCAGCCGCCTCGGCGCCGGTCGCGACGATCGCGTCGACGCCGCCGGCC
>JBASAE010000474.1:0-4249 GCA_049654285.1 Microbacterium sp. | reverse complement strand
GAACAAGGTACGGCAGGTGGTCACCAACCTGCTCGGGAACGCCCGGCGATTCTCACCGGAGGAGAGCCCGATCGAGATCGTCGTCGGCTCCGACCGGCATCGCGGAACCGGGACGATCGCGATCGTGGACCACGGCGAGGGCATCCCGCCGCAGATCCGTGATCAGATCTTCGAACGGTTCTGGCGGGCCGACACGTCCCGGGCGCGCGAGACGGGCGGATCCGGCCTGGGACTGGCGATCGTCGCCTCGATCGTCGAGTCGCTGAACGGCTCGGTGAAGGTCGAGGAGACGCCGGGCGGCGGGGCGACGTTCATCGTCTCGCTTCCGCTCGCCCCGGCCAAGGCGACGCCCGAGCATCTCCTGGAGGAGACGCAGCCCATCCTCCCGCTGGACCTGTGATCGGTCTCGTCCTGCACAACTGAGGCCGTCGACAGATTCTCCACGGATACCGGATCTTCACGTCTGCGGGGCCGCGGCGACCGCTTAGTCTCGGAACTCCGACGAAAGGAGTACCCATGTCTGTCTTCACCGTGGACACGGATGCCGTCCATGCCGCACACGGCGCAGCCAGGGCCACCATGGAGCGGCTGCAGGCGGAATCGACCGCACTGATGGCGCAGCTCACGCAGCTGCAGACGACCTGGACCGGCAGCGCATCGGCGGCGTTCCAGAACTGCAGCGAGCAATGGCGCGGTGCGCAGCTGCATGTCGAGCAGGTGCTCGCATCGATCGGCACCGCGCTGGGGGCGGCGGCGACGCAGTACGCCGACGCCGACGCGTACTCGGCCGGTCTGTTCCGCTGAGCCGCCGTACGCTCGCGCTGCGCGCCGCCCGGACCGAGAACTCATCGGAACGCAGAACACCCCCGGCAGAAGCCGGGGGTGTTCTGTACAGAGCTGGTCAGGACTCAGAAGTCCATGCCGCCCGAGGGGTCGGCCGGCATCGCCGGGGCCTTCTCGGGCTTGTCGGCGACGACCGCCTCGGTGGTGAGGAACAGGCCCGCGATCGACGCGGCGTTCTGCAGCGCCGAGCGGGTGACCTTGGCCGGGTCGATGATGCCCTGCGCGAACATGTCACCGTACTCGCCGGTCGCAGCGTTCAGGCCGTGGCCCACCGGGAGCTCGGCGACCTTGTGAGCGACGACGCCCGCCTCGAGACCCGCGTTGACGGCGATCTGCTTCAGCGGAGCCTCGATCGCGACCTTGACGATGTTCGCACCGGTCGCCTCGTCGCCCTCGAGCTCGAGGCCCTCGAGCGCCTTGGCCGACTGGATCAGCGCGACGCCACCACCGGGGACGATGCCCTCCTCGACGGCCGCCTTCGCGTTGCGCACGGCGTCCTCGATGCGGTGCTTGCGCTCCTTGAGCTCGACCTCGGTGGCCGCACCCGCCTTGATGACGGCCACGCCGCCGGCGAGCTTGGCGAGGCGCTCCTGCAGCTTCTCGCGGTCGTAGTCGCTGTCGGTGTTCTCGATCTCGCGACGGATCTGGGTCACGCGACCGGCGATCTGCTCGGCGTCGCCGGCACCCTCGACGATGGTCGTCTCATCCTTGGTGATGATGACCTTGCGTGCACGGCCGAGCAGGTCGAGGGTGGTGTTCTCGAGCTTGAGACCGACCTCCTCCGTGATGACCTGTCCGCCGGTGAGGATCGCGATGTCCTGCAGCTGCGCCTTGCGACGGTCGCCGAAGCCGGGGGCCTTGACCGCCGCCGACTTGAAGATGCCACGGATCTTGTTCAGCACCAGGGTCGCCAGCGCCTCGCCCTCGACGTCCTCGGCGATGATGACGAGCTCCTTGCCGTCCTGGATCACCTTGTCGACGACGGGCAGCAGGTCCTTGATGTTGCCGATCTTCTGGTTCGCGATGAGGATGTACGGGTCCTCGAACACCGCCTCCTGGCGGTCGGGGTCCGTGACGAAGTACGGGTTCAGGTAGCCCTTGTCGAAGCGCATGCCCTCGGTGAGCTCGAGTTCGGTGCCGAAGGTCTGCGACTCCTCGACGGTGACGACGCCCTCCTTGCCCACCTTGTCGATGGCCTCGGCGATCAGGGCGCCGATCTCCGGGTCCGCGGCCGAGATCGAGGCGGTGGCGGCGATCTCGTCCTTCGACTCGACCTCCTTGGCACCGGCGAGCAGGTCGGCGGTGATGGCCGCGACGGCCTTCTCGATGCCCTTCTTCAGGCTGATCGGGTCTGCGCCGGCCGCGACGTTGCGCAGCCCCTCGCGGACCAGTGCCTGGGCGAGCACCGTGGCGGTGGTGGTACCGTCACCGGCGACGTCGTCGGTCTTCTTCGCGACCTCCTTGACGAGCTCCGCGCCGATCTTCTCGTACGGGTCGTCGAGCTCGATCTCCTTGGCGATCGACACGCCGTCGTTCGTGATGGTGGGGGCGCCCCACTTCTTCTCGAGCACGACGTTGCGACCGCGCGGGCCGAGGGTCACCTTGACGGCGTCGGCCAGGGTGTTCAGGCCGCGCTCGAGGCCACGGCGGGCCTCCTCATCGAAAGCGATGATCTTTGCCATGAGTTTGTCGTCCCTCCCGGACGTAGGCGTTGAATTTAGCACTCAGAGTAGTCGAGTGCTAACGCCATTCTGGCACTCGCCCCCTGAGAGTGCAAGCCGCCGGGTGAGGTTACTTCGCCGACCCGCCGGAGCGGTCGACGCCGATCACGACGGTCAGCTGCTTGCCGCCGGATCCGTTCAGCTCGTCGTAGTAGGAGTCCTGGACCACCGCCGCGCCACCGATCAGGTCGGCCAGTCCGAGCGCGGCGGACTGATCGGCGGCAGTGGAGTAGAAGACCGTGGTCTTCTCGAAGTCCTTGCTGGTGCTCGCGCTGCTGAGCACGGCATCCGCCGCCCAGCCCGCATCGATGACCTGCTGTCGCACCTGCACGCCCAGCCCCTCGTCCGGCGTACCGTTCAGGATCATGACCGCGTACGAGGTGTCGACCTTCCCGGTCACCTGCGGTGCGGTGGCGGTCGGTCCGGCCTCCCCTCCGAAGGAGATGCGGTCCATCGCGATCAGCGAGACGAAGACGCCCGCGACCACCAGCACCAGCACGGCGGCGGCCGACCAGAGCAGGACGACCCAGCCGTTCATGCCGGGCGCCTCGGCGCGGTGCGCGCCGACCCGTCCCGTGGTGCGCGGGACGTCGTCGAAGCGATCGCGAGCAGATCTGGACACCCCTCGATGCTAGGGCATGCCTCACCTCCGCCCGCTGGGAACGTCAGCCGACGAAGCCGCGCATCCGTCCCGCACGCCGATCGGCCCGCGAGTCGCGGAGACGGCGCAGTCGCCGCACCAGCAGGGGATCGTGCTCCAACGCCTGCTCGGTCTCGACCAGCCGCGCGAGGAGCTGGTAATAGCGCGCCGGGCTCATGCCCAGCTGCGCCCGGATCGCCTCCTCCTTCGCTCCCCCGTGCCGCGGCCACGCGGCCTCCAGGGCGAGGATCGCACGATCGCGATCGGTGAGGTCTCCGAGCATGGCCTCAGGTTACGCGGCATCCCGCTCCCTGCTCTCGCCCGACACGCATCGAAAAGGGGGAGAATGGACGCATGGCCTACAGCGTGGACAAGACGGAAGCCGAATGGCGCGACGAGCTCGACGAGAACCAGTACGCGGTGCTGCGGGAGGCTGCGACCGAGCGCCCCTGGACGGGTGAGCTCCTCGACGAGAAGCGGGACGGGCTGTACCACTGCGGCGCCTGTGGCGCCGAGCTGTTCCGCAGCGGCACGAAGTTCGACTCGGGATGCGGCTGGCCGAGCTTCTACGAGTCCGTGCGCCCCGAGGCCGTGCAGCTCATCGAGGACCGCAGCCTCGGGATGGAGCGCACCGAGGTGCGCTGCGCGGCGTGCGGCTCGCACCTGGGCCACGTCTTCCCTGACGGCTTCGGCACCCCGACCGGCGACCGCTACTGCATGAACTCGCTCGCCCTGTCGTTCACCCCCGACACGCAGTGACCGCGCTCGACGCGGTACGGGCCAGGCAGTCCTGGTCGAAGGTCACCGCCGACGCGCCGACGCGCGAGCAGCTGCTGCCCCTGGTCGCGGCGGCGGGGCGCGTCGCCGACCACTCCTCGCTGCGGCCGTGGCGGCTGATCGAGCTGCGCGGCGAGGACCGCGAGCGGCTCGGACACGCGATCGCGAAGGCGCAGGGGGATAAGGAGCCCTCAGCCAAGCCCCTGCGTGCCCCGTTGCTGATCGCGGTGGTGGTCAGCCCGCGCAAGAGCGAGAAGGTGCCCTACTG
>JBASAE010000473.1:0-7944 GCA_049654285.1 Microbacterium sp. | reverse complement strand
GTTCATGCGGCCGGGGATGCCGAGCGGGTTGAGGATGACGTCGACCGGGGTGCCGTCCGCAAGGAACGGCATGTCCTCGACCGGCAGGATCTTCGCAATCACGCCCTTGTTGCCGTGACGGCCAGCGAGCTTGTCGCCCTCGGTGATCTTGCGCTTCTGGGCGATGTAGACCACGACGCGGCGGTTGACGCCCGAGCCCAGCTCGTCGTCGCCCTCCTCGGCGTTGAACTCCTTGACGGCGATGATCGTGCCCTGCTCGCCGTGCGGGACCTTAAGCGACGTGTCGCGCACCTCGCGGCTCTTCTCGTTGAAGATCGCGCGGAGCAGGCGCTCCTCGGCCGAGAGCTCGGTCTCCCCCTTCGGGGTGACCTTGCCGACCAGGATGTCGCCGGGGCGCACCTCGGCGCCGATGCGGATGATGCCGCGCTCGTCGAGGTCCTTCAGCAGCTCGGGGCTGACGTTGGGGAGGTCACGGGTGATCTCCTCCTTGCCCAGCTTGGTGTCGCGGGCATCGACCTCATACTCCTCGATGTGGATCGAGGAGAGGGTGTCGTCCTTCACCAGCTCCTGGCTGAGGATGATCGCGTCCTCGAAGTTGTGGCCCTCCCACGGCATGAACGCCACGAGCAGGTTCTTGCCGAGCGCGAGCTCGCCGTTCTCGGTCGCGGGGCCGTCGGCGATCACCTCGCCGGCCTCGACCCGCTCACCGGCGGAGACGATCACGCGCTGGTTGTACGAGGTGCCCTGGTTGGAGCGGTCGAACTTGCGCAGGTGGTACTCCTGCGTGCCGCCCTCGTCGAGCTGCACGACGACCTTGTCCGCGGACACCTCGGTGACGACGCCGGCCTGGGCGGCGGTGACGACGTCACCGGCGTCGATCGCGGTGTAGCCCTCCATGCCGGTGCCGACCAGCGGCGAGTCCGACCGGAGCAGCGGCACGGCCTGGCGCTGCATGTTCGCGCCCATGAGCGCACGCTGCGCGTCGTCGTGCTCGAGGAAGGGCACCAGCGAGGTCGCGACCGACACCATCTGGCGCGGTGAGACGTCGATGTAGCCGATCTCCTCCGGCAGGAACAGGTCGACCTCGCCGGAGCCGCCCTTCGGCCGCGCCAGGACGTGGCTCTCGGTGAAGCGGCCCTTCGCGTCGAGCGGGGCGTTGGCCTGGGCGATGTTGAAGTCGCTCTCCTCGGCCGCGGTCAGGTAGTCGATCTCCTCGGTGACGACGCCGCCTGTGACCTTGCGGTACGGGGTCTCGATGAAGCCGAACGAGTTGATCCGGGCGAAGGTCGCCAGCGCACCGATCAGGCCGATGTTCGGGCCTTCCGGGGTCTCGATCGGGCACATCCGGCCGTAGTGCGAGGGGTGCACGTCGCGCACCTCGACGCCGGCACGATCGCGCGAGAGGCCGCCGGGGCCGAGAGCCGAGAGGCGGCGCTTGTTGGTCAGGCCCGCGAGCGGGTTGTTCTGATCCATGAACTGCGACAGCTGCGAGGTGCCGAAGAACTCCTTGATCGCGGCCACGACGGGACGCACGTTGATCAGGGTCTGCGGGGTGATCGCCTCGATGTCCTGCGTGGTCATGCGCTCGCGGACGACGCGCTCCATGCGGGAGAGGCCGGTGCGCACCTGGTTCTGGATCAGCTCGCCGACCGCGCGGATGCGGCGGTTGCCGAAGTTGTCGATGTCGTCGGTGGCGAGGCGGATCTCGGTCTTCTTGCCGGAGCGGATGCCCTCGAACGTCTCGTCGCCGCGGTGCAGGCGCACCAGGTACTTGATCGTCGCGACGATGTCGTCGACCGTGAGCACCGAGTCGGTGAGCGGAGCCGCGAGGCCCAGCTTCTGATTGATCTTGTAGCGACCCACCTTGGCCAGGTCATAGCGCTTCGGGTTGAAGTAGAAGTTGTCCAGCAGCGCGCGCGCGGCCTCGGCGGCGACCTGCTCGCCCGGACGCAGCTTGCGGTAGATGTCGCGGAGCGCGTCCTCCTTGGTGAGGATGGTGTCCTTCGACAGGGTCTCCTCGATCGAGTCGAACCCGGCGAACTCGGCGAGGATCTCCTCGCTGGTCATGCCGAGCGCCTTGAGGAACACGGTGACGGACTGCTTGCGCTTGCGGTCGACGCGCACGCCCACCTGGTCGCGCTTGTCGATCTCGAACTCCAGCCAGGCACCGCGGCTCGGGATCACGCGAGCGGACACGATGTCCTTGTCGGAGGTCTTGTCGGGGGTCTTGTCGAAGTAGACGCCGGGCGAGCGGACGAGCTGCGAGACGACGACGCGCTCGGAGCCGTTGATGATGAACGTGCCCTTGTCGGTCTGCAGCGGGAAGTCGCCCATGAAGACCGTCTGGGTCTTGATCTCACCGGTCTGGTGGTTCATGAACTCGGCCTCGACGTACAGCGGCGCGGCGTAGGTCTTGCCGCGCTCCTTGCACTCGTCGATCGAGTACTTCTCCGGCTCGAGGTACGGGTTGGTGAAGCTCAGCTGCATCGTCTCGCCGAGGTCTTCGATCGGGGAGATCTCCTCGAAGATCTCACCCAGACCCGAGATCTCGGAGACGTCGGTGCGGCCGGCCTTCTTGGCCTCGGCGACGCGGGCCTTCCATGCGTCGTTGCCGGTCAGCCAGCCGAACGACTCGGTCTGCAGGGCGAGCAGATCGGGGACGGTCAGCGTGTCGGAGATCTTGGCGAACGAGAGGCGGGATGCTCCGCGTCCGTTCTTCGTGGTGGTGGTGGATGTGGATGCGTTGCGAGCAGCAGCCAAGGGAATAACCTCCGTGAGCCTGTGCGGGGCTCGTCAGTTCCTTGTCGTCGGTGAGATGCGCGCCCGGAAGAGCTCAACGACTGCCGACCACCATATGAGGGCAGGGAGAAACGGACGCAACTACCAACTATATGACAGATTTTCCGACATGGCAACCGGAATCCTTGACGATTCTCGCGGTCTGCGGTATGAGCGCGTGCGAGACCTCGTCGGTATTGTGGGCTCATGACAGCCCCCGCCCACATCGCCGGTTGGCTCGAGAGGCGCGAGACCTGCGCCTGGTGGGCGGCGCAGGGGCAGGACGACGCCCTGGAGCTGCTCTCCGGATGCGACGATCCGTCCGTTGCCCGTCGGCTGCGCGAAGAGCGGCTGCGGGGGCTGTTCATCGCGTTCTTGGAGGACGGTCCGATCGCCCGGCCGACGCGGGTGGGGATCACGTCTTCGATGGCACGCGGCGGTGGCCGCATCGACGGCGCGGACGCGCTCCGCGGCCTTCCCGCCGACCCCCAGGCCTCCCCCGACGAGCAGCGCGAGGACCGCCTGCGCCGCGAGATCGTCGCCCTGGCGTCGACGGGCGCGGATCCGGATGCCTGGGGCCGGCTGCTCACCCGGCTGCACTCCGACGCGGAGCCGCGCACCCACCGGCTCTCCTTCTACGCCGCCGTGGTCGCCGTCAACGCCGGGGACCGGATGGCCGAGGCCGGTTTCCTCGCGGATGCCGCCGCCACGAGCCCGTCCGGCTCCGAGCTCCGCGTCAGCTACCTGCGGGTGGCCGGGGCGGCACTGTGGCGTGCGGGTGCCCATGAACGCGCGGAGCTGACCATCCGCGACGCCTTCGACGACGCAGCCGAGAACGTGCGCTGGGCGGTCGTCGAAGACGTGCTCCGCCTCATCGAGGGCTGCCTGGGTCGCCGCATCGCCGATCTCGCCGCTCCCCTCGGCAGAGACCTGATCTTCCCCCTGCTCACCACGCAGCCGGAACAGCCGATGGCTCGCGTGAACATCATCCGCAGGGTGCTGACGGGAACAGTCGAGGCACGGGCGCATGCCGGCGACGGGGAGGCGGTACTCATCTTCGGCGAGGAGTCCGCACACATGCTCGCCGACGTCGACGGCGGCGCCTGGGCGCACGGCCTGCGCGCCAGGGCCCTCCATGTGCTGGGGCGCCTCGAAGAGGCGCTGGACACCCTCGACGAGCAGCTGCGATCGCTGCGCCCCGGATGCGCGCCCGTGGACCAGGAGCTGCGCATCCCGCTCTTGCAGAAGCTCGCGGAGACCGGCCTCCTCACCCGGCTCGTGCGGCTTCCCGCTCCCGGGCTGCTGCCCGAGGAGCGCACCGAGGCGATCATCGCCGCCGCAGAAGGGCTCGACCGCGCCGGACGGGTCGATGCCGCGGCGGCGCTGCTCGAAGCGGCACTGGGCTCGCCGGACAGCGCAGATCGGGAGAGTCGTTCCGCTCTCACGAGGTTCATCGCGGTGCGGACGATCGTCACCGATGCACGATCCGCCCCCTGGCGCGCACTGTCGGCGAGGCTCGCGCAGGTGGAACGGAGAGCGCCCGAACTGCGCCTCACCGCGGGCCTCAACCTGCTCGAGCAGGGCGCACTGACCGAGGCCGCCGCAGCGATCGGTGAAGCGGCAGCCGGTATCGCGGCCACCCCCGGCATGCGCACGGGCGTCGCCCTGCGGAACCTCCTCATCGATGTCGCGCACAGGGCCCGCGCACAGGATCACCCCTTCATCGCCGAGCAGATGCTCGATCATGCGCTCGCCTTCGGCCCACCCGACCCGCGCCTCTGGTCGGACGAGCACGCCGACGACGCCGTCCCCTGGGCACGAGCGCTGTTGATGCGGAAGCACTACGAACGCGCCCTCGACGGCATCGAGATCGGGATCGACGCCGAACCGGCGGAACAGGGCGACGAGCAGACCCACGTCGACCTCGTGCACCTCTGGTTCCAGGTGCAGCGAGAGTCCCGGAAGGAGTATGACGACGCGACGCGGGCGTCGCTGGAGACGATTCGGCAGAAGTTGCTCAGGGACGGGCACGAACCCGCATTGCGGGATCTCTCTGGACTGAGGAGCATCCTGCGCGCCGGGAACGGCGAGATCGACGGCGCACTCGACGATCTCGAGCAGGCCGTGATGACAGCGCCGGAAGACGCTCGGAGTCGGATGACCCGCGGTAGTGCCGTCGAGAGCCTCTCCCAGCTCAGGGGGGCACCGGCGATGCGTTGGGCGCGGACCGTCGCCGCCCTCGATCCGGAGTCGATCGTCGGTGATGAGAGTTTTCGAGACCTCGCACTGGCCCTCCGCGCCGAGGCGTTCGCGACCCTCGGCCAGTGGAATATGACGGCCGACGCGGCGACGGCCGCTCTCGCCGCGGCCGACATCGTCGGCACCGCCGAGCACCGGGATGCGGTGGCGGCGAAGCTGATCGGGCTGGTACGCCGGCGGGGGCAGGGGCACCCCGCCGATGCCGGGCCGCTTCTGGAGCGGATCCTGCAGTGGCATCCGGCGGGTCCCGCCCACCTCCAGCTGGAGCACCGCCTGGCGACGCTGTGGGCGCGTGTGCTCCTCGGCGACGCCGGGCACCGGGCGTCCCTGCTCGAACGCCAACTGGATTGGCTGATACGCACGACGCCGTCACTGCGGCAGCCATATCCGATCGGCTCACGACCGCCGGAGCAAATCCGGTCGGATTTCCCCTCCGACATCCCCTCGCTCCTTTCAGAGCTGCGCACGATCGCTGCGCTGGGCGAGCAGGATCCGATCACCGCTGAGCAGCTCGCCCTCACCGAGATGCTCAGCGGGAGCACCGCCGAGTGGAGCGAAGAAGAGGGGCGCGGATGGCTTGAGCGGCTCGCACAGCAGCAGCCGTTGAGCCCGATCGCGGCCCGAGTGCATGCCGCCGCAGCCGCCTCCGCCGGCGACCACGCCGCAGTCGCGGATGCTCTCGCCCAGGCGATCGAGCTGGGCGTGACGCACTCGAACGCACAGCTCCAGCTGCGGCGCGAGCGGGCCGGGGCTCTCGTCCGCGCCGGAAGGGTGCGGCAGGCGGTCGCGGAACTGGAGGAGGCCTTCCACCGGCTCGTCTCGCACCCCGCCGAGACGAACGATGGCTGGGCGCTGACGTTGGTCGACGACCTCGCCGATGTCCGCTCCGAACGGGGCGTCGAGAACGAGGATGCGCTCTACGCCGTACGGGCGTCCTGGCGGCTGTGGCTCTCGGCTGCCCGGCCCGAGGACATCCCGTCGCCCGATCGGACGCCGGGCCGGATGACCAGGGAACGGGCCGACCTGCGGTTGCGCCGCGAATGGCTCACGGCCCTGCACACCCGGTCGCAGGATGCGAACGCGGCATCCGAGGTCGAGGAGTTCCTCACCCTTTACCCCGACGATGAATCCGTCGCCTGGCTCCAGTCGATGCTCGCCGCAGCACATTGGATTCAGGATCGCAATGTCGAGGCTCTGCACGCCGTCGACGAGGCCCTTCGCCACAGCGGCGAACTGCTCCCCGAGCGGTTTCTCGACCTGCGCGGGCAGATCATCGCTTCGATCGACCTCGACGAGCCAGGAGCTGTCGAAGCCCTCCTCACCCGGCTTCCCGAGCGCATTCCCGCCGACATGCGCGCGCGGCTGGTGCAGGTGACGGCACGACGGCTCGACGAGGCGGGCGCGGCGGATGCCGCAGCGGAGCTCTTGCTGGAGGAGCTCAGCCGCCCGCCGATCAGCAACGACGCTGCCCTCGTCGACCGGCTCACCCCGTTCATCGTCGACCGCGACGATCAGCCCGCATGGCAACGCATGATCGATCGTGCCTTGGACGGCGACGATGCCCGCCCGGCCGGTCTGCTGCGCACCCTGCTGTGGAAGCGCAGTATCCGCCGCCGAGCTGCCGGTGACGCCGATGGCGCTGTCGACGACGCCTTGCGCTACGCCCGGCAGGCGGACGAGCCGCTGAGCCGTCGCAACGCGCGTCGCCTGCTGAACCTGGCCCGTGACGTGCGGGAGCTGACCGATGTGCTCCGCGACTCCATCCTTGAGCAGGAGCTCGCGCTCGGGCGCCCTCGGCAAGAAGACGACCCGGAGGAGTGCCGTCTCTGGGCGACGACGCTCACGCATGCCGGTTCGGAAGACGCCGAATCCGCCTGGATCATCGCCGTGCGGATCGCCACCGAGCGAGGAGAAGACGAGACGGCGACCACGGTCTCGGCGGCGATCGATGCCCTGCGCGCTGCGGGGCGCGACAACGGAGCACGCTGGGAGCGCACGCTTTCGCGCCTGCTCGAGATCATGACCGACCTTCCTCCGGGATCCGCGCACGTCAGACTGCGCTGGGCCCGAGCACACGAGAGGCACACCGAAGGCGATCACGACGGCGCCGCCGACGACGTCACCGCGAGCCTCGTGCTCGCCGAGTCGGGCAGGCTGCCTTCTGCCCGGTACCTCGACGCGATGCGGCTCGGCGTGATGGCGGCGAAGTGGGAGCAGACCTCGCCCGCACAGTCTGCGGAATGGGCGGGCGAGGTGCTGCGGATCTCCCTCGGTTTCCGCGCCGAGTACACGCAGCACACTGTGGGTGTGCTGCGTGAGCGGTCCTCCGCCCAGCTGCTGACCGGAGACGTGACGGCGGCGATGGACTCCCTGATCGAGGCGATGGCGGTCATGACAGCGGAGGGCGAGGCAGATCCGGCCTATCGTGACGAGTTCGTCCTCGACCTCTGGCGGGTGCGCGATGAGCTGCCCGAGGCCGGCGAGCACATCGTCACGCTGCTGACGACCACCTCCGACTGGTACCTCGCCGGGGCGGGAACCGAACGCATCCGCATCGAGGGCTGGCTGGCCGGCGAGCTGCTTCGTGTGGATGCCGAGGATGCCGCCTTCCGGGTCTGGGATGCGCTGCTGGAGACGACGACGGATGCCGAGGACGTCGTCCGCCTGTACGAGAGACTGGGGCTCCAGGCCGTCGAGGCGATAAATCGCGGAGCCGCCGACCTCACGCTCACGCTCATGGGCCTGTGCGACCGGCTGCGTGCTCCACTCCCGCGCACATTGCTCAGCGGCAGGGCCCACCTCGAAAGCCAGGCGCTGCTCGCCTCAGGGCGCATCGACGACGCCTTCGCACACCTTCGGCGTGCACTCGAACTGGCGCTGTCGATAGCGGATCCCACCGATCGCGTG
>JBASAE010000472.1:0-1617 GCA_049654285.1 Microbacterium sp. | reverse complement strand
GATCGGAGATCGCCCGCGCGAAGCCCACATCCGCGTGCGGCGCACACCGGAGAGCATCCGCGGATGCGCGGCCTGGTCGGTTGACATGCGCATATGAGCAGATTGATGCGCGTGCGTCGGTCGGGGCCTATTCTGGATGCGGAAGGAGGATGCCGTGGACGATGAGCTGCTGATGGTCCGGGTCGCCGAACTGACCTATGACGAGGACAGGACCCAGGACGAGATCGGCGCGCTGCTCGGCATCTCCCGCTGGAAGGTCGGACGCTTGCTCGTGCAGGCGCGGGAGCGCGGGATCGTGCGGATCGAGGTCGTGCATCCACGTGCCCGCCGCCTCGGCCTGGAACGCGAGCTCCGGGAGCGTTTCGCGCTCGCGGACGCCATCGTCGTCCCGGCCCCTTCCGGTCAGGAGCTGGAACGGGTGGCACCGGCCACCGCCGACTATCTGACCGCGATGCGTCCCGTGCCGCGTGTGCTCGCCGTGAGCTGGGGACGGACGCTCACCGCCGTCGCCGAGGCGCTGCCGCTCCGCTGGGCGAACGGCGTGACCGTGGTGCAGACCAACGGGGGAGTGACGGTCAACCGTCGCTCGGGCAACGCCGCGAGCCTGGCCGCGACCATCGCCCACCGCGGCGAGGGCCAGGCGCTGCTGCTGCCGAGCCCGGCCATCCTGGAGCGGATCGAGACCAAGCAGGCGATCGAGGCGGATCGCACGGTCGCCGGGATCCTGGATCGGGCGGAGCACGCCGGCACCTACCTCTTCACCGCCGGCGCGTGCGACCCGGATTCCGCGCACGTCGAGAACGGGTACCTCACCGCCGAGGACATCGCCGAGCTCGGCCGCCGTGGTGCGGTCGGGGACGTGCTGGGCCGGTACATCGACGCGGACGGCAACATCGTCGACCCCGCGCTCGACGCGCGGACGGTCGGCATCGGGCTCGATCGGCTGCGCGCCGCCGATCGCGCGATCTTCGTCACGGCGGGATCGGCCAAGCACGACATCGCGCGCACCGTGGTCGGAACCGGGTTGTGCACGGTCCTCGTGACGGATGAGCAGACAGCGAAAGCATTGTTGGAGGAGCAGTGACGACAACGGAGATCACCCGCAGGACCGCGGCCCTGGTGCTGGGGTCCGAACCCGATGACGCGAGCCTGAGGCGCTTCCTGCACGGGCTCCCCGGCGTCGACGCCGTCGGGCTGGAGCAGCGCGCCGCAGCCCTCTCGACGAGGTCGATCAAGACCTCCTCGAAGGCCTGGGCGCTCGACAAGATCATCTCGCTCATCGACCTGACCACGCTGGAGGGCGCAGACACTCCGGGCAAGGTGCGGTCGCTGGTCGCGAAGGCGAAGACCCCGGACGCTGCGGATCCGGCCACGCCGCGCGTCGCGGCCGTGTGCGTGTACGGCGACATGGTGCCCCACGCGATCGATGCCCTCGGCACGATGCACGGCGACCCGGACGACGGGCTCATCTCCGTGGCCGCAGTGGCGACGGCGTTCCCCTCCGGCCGGGCATCGCTCGAGGTGAAGCTCGCCGACACGGCCGACGCGGTCGCCGCGGGCGCCGACGAGATCGACATGGTGATCGATCGGGGAGCGTTCCTGGCCGGGAACTACGGC
>JBASAE010000471.1:0-4102 GCA_049654285.1 Microbacterium sp. | reverse complement strand
ATCTACATGGGCGAGGTCGACACCGAGCGCCAGGCGCTGAACGTCGCGCGGATGCGGCTGCTGGGCGCCGAGGTCGTGGCGGTGACGACCGGATCGCGCACGCTCAAGGACGCCATCAACGACGCCTATCGCGACTGGGTCGCCACGGTCGAGACCACCAACTACATCTTCGGCACGGCGGCGGGACCGCACCCGTTCCCCGCGATGGTGCGCGACTTCCAGAAGATCATCGGCGAGGAGGCCCGCGAGCAGCTGCTGGCGGACGCCGGACGACTGCCCGATGCGGTCGTCGCCTGCGTCGGCGGAGGCTCGAACGCGATCGGCATGTTCGACGCCTTCCTCGATGACGAAGGCGTGGCCCTGTACGGCGTGGAGGCCGCCGGAGACGGCGTCGACACCGAGAAGCACGCGGCGTCGATCGAGCGGGGCCGTCCCGGGGTGCTGCACGGCGCGAGGACGTACGTGCTGCAGGACGAGGACGGGCAGACGATCGAGTCGCATTCGATCTCCGCGGGGCTGGACTACCCGGGCGTCGGTCCCGAGCACGCGTGGCTCGCCGACATCGGCCGCGCGCAGTACATCCCGGCGACCGACGACGAGGCCATGCAGGCGCTGCGCCTGCTCAGCCGCACGGAGGGCATCATCCCGGCGATCGAGTCGGCGCACGCCCTCGCCGGCGCCCTGCGGATCGGCCGCGAGCTGGGTCCGGACGGGCTGATCGCGGTGTGCCTGTCCGGCCGCGGGGACAAGGACATGGACACCGCCGCGCGCTATTTCGACCTGTACGACGAGGACACCGAGGGGGATGCCCGATGAGCCGCGTCGAGGATGCCATCGCGAAGGCGCACGCCCGGGGCCGCGCGGCGTTCGTCGGCTATCTGCCGGTGGGCTTCCCGGATCTCGACACCAGCATCCAGGCGGCGATCACGCTGGCCCGCAACGGCGCCGACATCATCGAGCTGGGCCCACCGTACAGCGACCCCGTGATGGACGGCGCGGTGATCCAGGAGGCCACGCAGCACGCCCTCGCCGGCGGCTTCAAGATGCGTGACCTGTTCACCGCCGTCCGCGCGATCAGCGCGGAGACCGACGTGCCGGTCGTGGTGATGACGTACTGGAACCCCGTGCTGCAGTACGGTGTAGACCGGTACGCCGACGACCTGCTGGCGGCCGGTGGAGCCGGCCTCATCACCCCGGACATCACGCCCGAGGCGGCGGGGGAGTGGATCGCCGCGAGCGAGCGCACCGGCCTGGACCGGATCTTCCTCGCCGCGCCGACCTCGACCGATGAACGCCTCGACCTGGTGGTCTCCTCGTCGACGGGGTTCGTGTACACCGTGTCGACCATGGGCATCACCGGCGAGCGCGCCGAGCTCGACCGCGCCGCGCGGGTGCTGGTCGAGCGCCTGCGCGCGCACGGCGCGCGGGGCGCCTGCGTCGGCATCGGCATCTCCACCGCCGATCAGGTGAACGGCGTCGCCGAGTACGCCGACGGCGCGATCGTCGGCACCGCTCTAGTGCGAGCGCTGCGCGACGGCGGTCTCGAGCGTCTCGCCGAGGTCACCCGCTCACTCGTCGCCGGCACGCCGTCGGCGCAGTTCTCCCTCGACAACTAGCGATCTCCCCGAGGTCACGAGCTCCTCCTCGCGGGCGCGCCGTCCCTCTGGTTCGCGCCCCGCGAGGAGCCAACTAGAATCGGTCCCATGTCCCTCGCGCTCCACAGCACCCTCTCGGGCGTGCTCACCAGCATCCCGAGCCCGCCGTCGAACCAGTTCACGCTCTTCGGCGTCCTCCCGATCCACTACTACGCGCTGTGCATCATCGCGGGCATCATCGTCGCGGGGATCCTGACCAACCACCGGCTCACGAAGCGCGGGGCCGAGAAGTGGGTCGTGATCGACATCGCCATCCCCGCCGTCGTGCTGGCGATCATCGGCGCGCGGATCTTCCACGTCGTGACCCATCTGAGCTTCTACTTCGGCCCGGACACCAACCCCTGGAACCCGATGAAGCCCGGATCGGTCTGGGCGATCTGGGAGGGCGGAATCGCCATCTTCGGCGCGCTGATCGGTGGTGCGATCGGCGCCTGGCTGGGCTGCAGGTGGACCGGCATCCGGTTCTGGACGTTCGCGGACGCGCTCGCGCCGGGCATGCTGCTCGCGCAGGCGCTCGGCCGGTTCGGCAACTGGTTCAACCACGAGCTGTTCGGGCTGCCGACCGACCTGCCCTGGGGCCTGGAGATCGACTCCACGAACCCCGCCTTCCCCCCGGGCCTCGCCGACGGCACCCTGTTCCACCCCACCTTCCTGTACGAGGTGATCTGGAACACCCTCGGCGCGCTGTTCCTGATCTGGATCGGCAAGCGGCTGCGTCTGCAGTGGGGCAAGCTGTTCGCGCTCTACCTGATCTGGTACGGCGCGGGCCGCATCGTCTGGGAGTCGATCCGCATCGATCCGAGCGAGATCTTCTTCGGGCTGCGCACGAACGTCTGGGCGGCGATCATCGGCGTCCTGGTCGGCATCGTGATCCTCATCGTGCAGAGCCGCAGGCACGTGGGCGTCGAGCCCTCGCCCTACCAGCCCGGTCGTGAGCCCGCCGCTGATGTACAATCGGACAACCCCGACGACTTCGTCGACGTGAGCGAGCCTCCCGTCGAAGCGATCACCGTCTGAGCGACCGCCACGAGCACCGCTCCCGGTGACGAGGGCGGCCTCCCGGCCCCCTCTCGGAGGGTTCCATCGCAGGGAACCAGTGGGCCGACGACGTCCCCAGTTTCAGCTGAGTTCTGAGGACGGTGACTGGTGTACTTCCAGCCTCCCTACGGCGCCTCCGGCGCCTACCCCCCGAAGCAGGGGATGTACGATCCGGCGTTCGAGAAGGACGCGTGCGGGCTGGCGATGGTGGCCACGCTGCGCGGAACCCCGGGACACGACATCATCGCCCTGGCGCTGGAAGCGCTGCGCAACCTGGAACACCGCGGCGCGGTCGGTTCCGATGCCGGCACCGGAGACGGAGCGGGCATCCTGACCCAGATGCCGGACGCGTTCCTGCGGGCCATCACGGGGTTCGACCTTCCCCCGGCCGGCGAGTACGCCGCAGGCCTCGCGTTCCTCCCTCGGGAGTCGAGCGCCCGCCGCGAGCAGAAGGCCGGCATCGAGAGGATCGCCGCCGAGGAGGGGCTGACCGTGCTGGGCTGGCGCGTCGTGCCGACCGCCAACGAGCACCTCGGCAAGCTGGCCGATGAGGCGCGTCCGGCCTTCGAGCAGCTGTTCGTCGGCGGCGACGGTCGCTCCGCGCTCGCCCTGGACCGCGTCGCCTACCGTCTCCGCAAGCGCGCCGAGCACGAGCTGGCGGCCTACTTCGTCACCCTGTCGTCGCGAACCCTGGGCTACAAGGGAATGGTCACGACGCTGCAGCTCGAGCCCTTCTACCCCGATCTCTCGGACGAGCGCTTCGCCTCCGAGCTCGCGATCGTGCACTCCCGCTACTCGACGAACACGTTCCCGTCGTGGCCGCTCGCTCAGCCGCTGCGCCTGCTCGCGCACAACGGCGAGATCAACACCGTGAGCGGGAACCGCAACTGGATGCGGGCCCGGCAGTCGCAGCTGGAGTCCGCGCTGCTCGGCGACCTCGAGCCGCTGCTGCCCATCTGCACCGAGGGCGCCAGCGACTCGGCGTCCTTCGACGAGGTGCTCGAGCTGCTGACGCTGACCGGCCGCAGCCTGCCGCACGCGATCATGATGATGGTCCCCGAGGCGTGGGAGAACCAGACCGGACTCGCCCCGGACCTCCGCGCGTTCTACGAGTACCACTCACACCAGATGGAGCCGTGGGACGGCCCGGCGGCGATGATCTTCACCGACGGCACCCTCGTCGGCGCGACCCTGGACCGCAACCGCCTGCGCCCCGGGCGCTGGGCGGAGACAGTCGACGGCCTCGTCGTCGTCGGATCCGAGACCGGCATCCTCGAGCTGGCACCGGAGCGCATCAAGCGCCGCGGTCGACTGAGCCCGGGACACATGTTCCTGGTGGACACCGCGCAGGGGCGCATCGTCGAGGACGAGGAGGTCAAGCGCGGGGTGGCCGCGCTGCACCCCTGGCA
>JBASAE010000470.1:0-1529 GCA_049654285.1 Microbacterium sp. | reverse complement strand
GTCGCCCGGTGGCTCGCCGCCCCGGTCGCACGCGCACAGGGAACCCGCGACGAGCTCGCGATCAAGCTGGCCGTGGCGGCCACCCTCCCCGGGGTCGACGTCGCGACGGTCATCCGCGACCAGCGCGCCGCCTCGGTGCTCCGTCTGGAAGAGCTGAGCCTCGACGAGCGGGCGGATGCCGACCCCCACGATGCCGCGGAACTGGCCCGATCGCTGGTGGCCTCCGCGATGCGCTTCGCGGTCGAGGCCGAGGTGCGCTGGCTCGACCACGCCGAGCGGCGCCTCCGTGAGCAGCCCCCGCACGTACGAGGGCTCGGGCTCTCGACCGAGCGCCCCCGGCGCGGGCGTCCGGCGAAGGCCCATCCGATCCACAGCATCCGCTCCCCCCAGGAATCGTAGGATCGTGAGCATGGCAGGACTCTGGGGCAAGCGCAGGCGCGAGCAGGAAGAGCTGACCGCACAGGACGCCGATCTCGCGCGTCGTGCGGAGAGAGCGTTGGTCGACGCCGATGAGCGGATCCGCACGACCGGCGACGAGCTGGCGTTCGCGCAGGCAGAGCTCGGCGACAGCATGACGGCGGATCTGCGCGCCGCGCTCGACGCCGTGCGCACGCACATGCAGGAGGCGTTCCAGCTGCATCAGCTGAACCACGACGAGATCCCGGACACGCCCGAGGAGCTGCGCACCCGCAACGCGCGCATCGTCCAGCTCTGCGAATGGGCCGAGCAGCTGCTGGACGAGAAGACCTCGGCGATCGCCGATGCGGTCGCGCTGGTGCGCCGCTCCCCCGAGATCGTCGCGAAGGTCCGCTCGGATGCCGAGGCGCTGGGCGTCCGCCTCCCCTCGGCGCGCGACACGGTCGAACGTCTGTCCGCGCGGTACACCGATGAGGCGATGCGGCGGATCTCCGCATCGGCGACCGAGGCCGAGCAGCTGATCACCTTCGCGCGCCACGGCGCGGACGTGTCGGAGCGCCGTCGGGCCGCACGTCAGAACGAGGAGGCGAACCTCGCGCTCGAGACGGCGACAGAGGCCATCCGCCGGGCCACCGCGGTGCTCGATGCGGTGGAGGACTTCGAGATCCAGGCCCTGCGCGCGGAGTCGACCCTCGCCGATGTCGTCGACGACTCGCGCGGTGACCTCGCCACCGCGCGCGGCGTGCCGCAGACACCCGAGGTGCAGGCGGCCTCGACCGCGTTGGACCAGGCGCTGCGTGGCCTGGCCCCGTCCGGCGCGCGCAACGACCCGTTCACCGAGCTCAGCGTGCTGCGCGCCGCGAACACCGCCCTCGACCAGGCCGTCGCCACGGCGCAGTACCGTGCCGAGCACCCGCTGCCGACCGTCGAACAGGTGCAGCACGCCATCGACGACGCCGATCGCCAGCTGGCGATCGCGCACGGCCTGATCTCGGGCCACCGGGGCTGGATCGGCGCCGACGCCCGCACCCGGCTCGCCGAGGCGGATCGCCTGCGCATCGACGTCGCGGGCATGCTGCCCGCCGAGGACACCCGGGAGCTCGCGCTGCGCG
>JBASAE010000469.1:0-1585 GCA_049654285.1 Microbacterium sp. | reverse complement strand
AGGCCTGGGTGTCGCACCGGTCATTGCCGGAGTACCTCGACCAGTTGCGAGCGCTCGCGGACCTCAGCCGACCATCGGCGGCTCGGCCGGCGGTGCGACGGGCGTCTGCGTGAGGATCGCCTCGGCGCGCGGCCGGAACCTCCGCACACTCGGCGAGAACACATCGACCCCAGGATGACAGCAAGGAAGCGAGAACATGGACACCGATCTGACCGGCAGGACAGCCCTGGTCACGGGCGCGAGTCGAGGCATCGGACGAGGCATCGCACTCGCCCTCGCAGAGAACGGCGCCGACGTCGTCGTCGCCTCCCGCAGCATGGCGGAGCTCGAGGAGCTCGCTGCCGAGATACGCGGACTCGGTCGACGCGCAGCGGCGATCCGCGCCGACACGATGACGGCCGCCGCGAACGTCGCCCTCTTCGAGGAGGCCGAGGCCGCACTCGGACCGATCTCGATCCTGGTCAACAACGCCGGCGGTGGCGGGACCTACATCGACGGCGGCAACGACAGCCTGCAGACGATCTCCCCCGAGGCCGCCTCCCAGACCTTCGCGCTCAACGTGCTCGGACCGCTCGCGCTGACGCAGGCTGCAGCGGCCTCGATGGCGAAGCAGGGCGGCGGAAGCATCATCAACCTCTCCTCCCGGCTCGCCCGCACCCCGAACCCCAGCGTCGGCGTGTACTCGGCTGCGAAGTCCGCTGTGCAATCGCTGACGGAGACCCTCGCCGTGGAGCTCGGACCGCACGGCATCCGCGTCAACGCCATCGCCCCCGGCGGCATCGAGACCGGCAACATGGACCGGATCCTCGGCGACCCCGATCTGCTTCGCGAGTACCTCAGCTCGATTCCCCTCGGACGCCTGGGCAAGGTCGACGATGCGGCGAAGCTCGTGCTCTTCCTCGTCTCCGATGCCGCCGCGTGGATCAGCGGCGCGACCGTCCTCATCTCGGGAGGCCGGCCATGAGCGTTCACGAGTCGATCGAGACGAGGCTGGCCGCGCTCGAGTCCCGGGTGCGGGAGCTCTCCGACGTCCTCGACATCCAGGAGATCGTGACCTACATCTCTCCGGCGGCCGACTCCGGACATCCCGAGGAGTTCGCCTCCCGATGGCTGCCGGATGCCGTCTACCACGCGGGCGTGCGCGATTTCGTCGGATCCGACATCCCCCAGGTCATCACGGCGGGACGACACCCCGGCTACATGGCGGCCGGCTGCGCACACTTCCAGTCTCCCCCGCACATCGAGGTGAGCGGCGACACCGCCACGGCGGTCAACTACACGATCCTCGTCATCCGCGACGAGGACTCCGGCCAGTGGACCCTCCGACGACTGTCGGCGAGCCGGTGGAAGCTGCGTCGGGTCGACGACCGCTGGCAGATCCAGGACCGGACGGTCGCACCGCTCGACGGCTCCGCCGCCGCTCGCGACCTGCTCGCCGAGGCACTCTGAGACACAGAAGCGGCGTCACCCGGTTCGTCGCACGAAACGCTCCACAGCGCCCGCGGCGTCGGTCGTGAGACTCGCCCGCCGTTCGGCCTCGAGGCCGAGCCGCTCCTGCAGGCTACGACCGGCGCCGTCCCGCAGC
>JBASAE010000468.1:0-2131 GCA_049654285.1 Microbacterium sp. | reverse complement strand
CTCGCCCTCGTCCTCGCCGTCGTCGGCGCCTTCTTCCTGATCGCCTACGTGAACGGCGCGGACGCCCGTGCCCAGAAGGGCGCCCAGCTCACCGACGTCTACGTCGTGAAGACCGAGATCCCCCGGGGAACCTCCGGCGAGCAGATCAAGGAGTTCGTCGTCAGCGACACGGTCGCCCAGCGCAACGCGGTGCCCGATGCGGTGACCGATCTGGCCACGCTGCAGGGGCTCATCGCCTCGGCCGACCTGCTCCCGGGCGAGCAGCTCAGCACCGCCCGTTTCGTCGATCCGCAGGACATCGCGGCATCCGGCGACGTCCCGGTCCCCGAGGGCATGCAGCTGTTGTCCTTCACCCTGCCCGCCGACCGGGTCGTGGGCGGCCAGGTCAAGCCCGGCGACCGTATCGGCCTGATCGGCACGATCGACCCGAAGGAGCCCGAGGGGCAGACCGAGGTCGTCAACCCGATCTCGCAGTTCGCCTTCCACGACGTGCTCGTCACCCGCGTCCAGGGCCTCGCCAAGCCGGCGAAGAACTCCACGGACGGCACCGCGGTCGAGCAGGAGTCCGGCTCCAGCATCATGCTCACCATCGCGCTCTCCGCGAAGGACATCGGTGCGCTGGGTGTGGTTCACCGAGGGCGAGTCCGCCAATTACGCGCAGATGTGGCTCACGCTCGAGAACGACAAGACCGACAACTCCGGCACCGGACCGGTGACCAGGGAGAATGCCTGGTGAGTACGCCCTTCCTGCTCGTCAGCCGATCGGCCGAGTTCGAAGCGCGATTGCGCGAGCTGCTCGGCGGCCGGCTGACGGTCGTGCCCGGGGTGTTCCTCACCTTCGGCGCCGAGACGATCGCCGCGCAGATCGACGGTGGGCCGAAGGTCGCGTTCCTCGGCCCGGTGTTCAACTTCGAGGAGACCCGTGCGCTCTCCGGCGAACTCACGGCCCGGTTCCCGGACCTCGCGATCGTGGTCGTGCGCGAGCAGCGCAGCGATCTGGAGGACTGGGTCGACGAGCTCAGCCTGCACGCCGTCGTCAGCCCGCTCGCCACGGACGACGAGCTCAAGGAGTTCATCGCCGAGGTGGTGCGCTGGCTGATCACCGAGCGCAAGGCCACGATGGACGAGTTCCGGCCGCGTGCCGCGGTGGACACCGATCAGCGCAAGCGGGCGTTCGCCGAGCTCATGGGTGTGCCGGAGGACGCGGACACCGTGCCGACGGGAGCCATGATCCCCGCGGGGTCGGAGCAGGACGCGGATCAGGAGCCGGTCGCCGAGCCCGATGTCGAGGAGATCCCCGCCGAGCCCGCGACGCCGGAGTGGGAGTTCCCGCCGCTGACGTCCGATCAGCGTCCCGAGGCCTTCGCCGTCGTCGCACCCAAGGGCGGGCAGGGGAAGACCACCATCTCGATCAACCTCGCGGCCGGTCTCGCCCGGATCGCGCCGAACTCGGTCGTGCTGGTTGATGCGGACACCCAGTTCGGCGACATCAGCGCCGCGCTCGACCTCGACCCCGTCGCGACGATCGTCGATGCGACGTCGGACGCCGCGGCCGACGAGCTGATCCTCAAGACCACGCTGACGCACCACAGGGACAACTTCTTCGTGGTCGCGAGCGCGCCCTCGCCGGAGCTCGGCGACGAGATCCGGCCCGCCGCCCTCGCCCGCCTGATCGAGCAGCTGCGCGGCATCTTCCGCTATGTCGTGATCGACACCACGCCCGGCCTCGGCGAGCAGACGCTCACCGTGATCGAGCATGTCACCGACGCCGTCTTCGTCGCGAACCTCGGAGTGCCGTCGCTGCGCGCGCTGCGTACCGAGCTCGAGATGCTGCGCACGCTCGGGCTGCTGCCCGCGAACCGCCGGGTCGTGGTGAACCAGAGCGAGAAGAACATCGGTATCACGGTGAAGGACGCCGAGCAGATCATCGGCGCCCCGGTCGACGTCGAGGTGCCGCGATCGAGCGCCGTGGTGCTCGCCAGCAACCGGGGCGTGCCTCTCATCGACGATGACCCGCGCGACCACGCCGCCCGGGCGATCGCCGCCCTGGTGGCGCAGGTCGCCCCCGAAGCGAACGCCCGTGCATCCAGGAGGCAGCGCCGATCATGAGTCTCTACGACCGCCTCAACGC
>JBASAE010000467.1:0-1652 GCA_049654285.1 Microbacterium sp. | reverse complement strand
CCGCGGTCGAACGCCGCCCACATCATCACCCGCGAGTGCGTGAAGAACTGCGGCTCACCGCGGATCTCCCACAGCCCGTTGTCCGGGCGGTCCAGCCGGGTCTCGGCGTGCCGCAGCAACGCGGTCTCCAGCGCCCAGGAGCGGCGCGACTCGGAGAGCCCGGCGCGGCGGGCGGCGGCCAGCGTCACCATCACCTCGCCCAGCACGTCCGCCTGGTACTGGTCAGATGCGCCGTTCCCGATCCGCACCGGGGCGGACGCCTCGTACCCCGGCAGCGAGGTCACCGAGCGCTCGGCCAGGTCGCGCTCCCCCGCCAGCCCGTACATGATCTGCACGTCGGCGGGATCGCCGGCGACCGCGCGCAGCAGCCAGTCCCGCCAGTGCACGGCCTCGGCGACGATGCCGTGATCGAGCAGCGCCTCCAGGGTGAGCGCGGCGTCGCGCAGCCAGACGTACCGGTAGTCCCAGTTGCGCTCCCCGCCGAAGTCCTCCGGCAGCGAGGTCGTCGCGGCGGCGGCGATCCCTCCGGTCTCGCGGTTGGTCAGCGCACGCAGGATCAGCCGCGACCGCCGCACCGCGCCGTGATACCGGCCGTCCTGGTCGTGCCGCGCGATCAGGCCGGCCCAGTCGTGCCACCAGTCATGGGTCTCGCGGGCTGCGGCGACCAGATCGAGCGGCGACGGGACCGGCCGGTAGGACGGATGCCAGGTCAGCGTGAGCGCCGCGGTCTCCCCCTCCCCGACGACGAGCGCACCGCTGTGCGCATGCCCGTGCGCGCGCAGCGCCCCGCCGCGCACCACCACGGCATCCGGGCCGGCGACAGCCAGCAGCGCCGGCGCGGCGGGCGTGCCGATCTGCCGCACCCAGGGGAGAGCCCGTGCGTAGTCGAACCGCAGTCGCAGCTCCTGCACGAACCCGACCCGGCCGCGGAGCCCGACGACCTGCCGCACGAGGTCGGTGCGGTCGCGGCCGCCCGGGGCATCGGGGTCACCGGCCACCGGCATCCAGTCGCGCACCTCGGCCACCCCGTCGGCGCACTCCCAACGGGTGACGAGCGTGAAGGTGTCGCCGTCGTAGCGCCGGGTCGCGGTGGCGGCCGGGTCGGCGGGCCGCAGGCTCCAGCACCCGTGATCCTCGTCGCCGAGCAGCGCGCCGAACACGGATGCCGAGTCCAGTCGTGGCGCGCAGAACCAGTCGATGCTCCCCTCGCGCGACACGAGCGCCGCCGTACGACAGTCGCTCAGCAGTGCGTAGTCCTCGATCCGCGTGCTCATGCCCCTATCATCCGCCGTCGGCGTGCTTCCCGCCCTCCGGACGGCGCCGACGACAGAAAAGGACGCGGGAGGCCTATCGTGGGGACATGGTCACGCTGCTCATCCTCGGCGCCTCGGGCGACCTCACCTCCCGCCTCCTGCTCCCCGCCATCGGCCAGCTCCTGAAGCGCGAGCCCGATCGGCAGCTCACGCTGCACGGAGCGGGATCGGATGCCTGGAGCACCAAGCATTGGCGGGAGACGGTCCAGACCGCGTTCGCGACCGTGGACGCCGGAGGCGAGGCAGCCCGGGTGGCCGGCACCGTCTACACGAAGGCCGACGTCACGGACCGCGATGCCCTCGCCGGGCTGGTCGACGGCGTGAAGGGCCCCCTGGTGA
>JBASAE010000466.1:0-6146 GCA_049654285.1 Microbacterium sp. | reverse complement strand
CGTCAACGATGTCCCGAAACCAGATACCGAGTGCCGGCATCAGCGAAGACGAAGGCGACGCGGCGCTCCGGGTCACAGACGAAGGTACGCGGCGCCGTTGAACTGCTCCTCCACGATTGCGAGCGGTGCAGTCGGCACGACCTCCACTCCCTCGGGGACCCCGGACTCATCAATCCCTCGACGGCGGAGCCCGACGCTGCAGACTCCCACGCCCACACCGGCCGGCACGTCCTCAGGATCCAGCTGGCTGATCGCGTTCAGCGCCTCACCGTTCACGATGATCCTGATCCGCGCGCCTGGATACGCGTCACTCAGCGCTGCAGCCGTCGCCACGGCTCGCTGGATGTCCTCCTGGGCATCGGACGCGTGAATCACCACGGCCCTCGTGTGTCCCTGCTCCCTCATGCTTTGATCCTCTCCTCTGGCCTGTTCGCCGAGCGCCCGCGCCATCACGTAGCAGGCAGAACCCGAGAACGAGTGTTGCAGGGATTCCCTGCGCGGTCGAGGTCAGCGTGGTCGGCCGTTCACCGGATCGTGCAGCGACACGAGATGATCCGCACGCATGCCGGCTCAGCGAGCTCGCGGAGAGCAGAAGCTTCTCAGGCTCGCGGTCTATCGCCACTGCGCACGGGGTGCCGCGACGACCCCCCGTCGCGGCACCCCTTCTGATCACGCTCCGCGCTGCGCCGCGGAGAGAGCCCTGTAGACGCCGCTCTCGCTGAGAGCGGTATACGCCTGTCCGAACACACGCCGCAACTCGTTGTACCGTTCGTGCTCCGCCGGCCGGGGCTCGAAAGTACGGTCCACGTGCACGGTGCTCGCCACCCCTGCAGCGACGTCCTCGAACACTCCCGCGCCGACCGCGCCGAGAATGGCGGCGCCGAGGACGGCACACTCGCCCTCGCGCAGCACGGCTGTCGGCTTGCCGTAGACGTCGGCCTGGATCTGGCACCACAGCGCCGATCGGGTCGCACCACCCGCGAGCCGGATCTCACGGAGGTCGAGACCCATGGCATCGTACGCCTCGAGAATCTCCCTCGCCTCGTAGGCGACACCCTCCAGCACTGCACGGGCGAGGTCGCCCAGGTCGTGCTTGAGAGTGAGACCGAAGAATCCGCCGCGCGCGTGCTCATCGTAGTGCGGCGTCATCGAGCCGGCGAGGTACGGATGGAAGATGAGCCCGTTGGCCCCGGCGGGCGACTTCTCCGCGAGGCGATTGATGATCTCGTACGGATCGATCTCCGTGAACGGCTCGATGTACCGGGCCATGTAGCCGATGTTGTCACGGAACCAGCGATACGCGGCTCCGGCGGCGGCCTGAATGCCCTCCGCCTCCCACACGGCATCCGGCGTCGCATGCACGGACCGCGTGATGACGCGGTTCGGGTCGCTGATCGGATCCTGCAGGTACGCGACCGAGTTGCCGGCTGTGCCGAATGTCAACTCGCACAGCCCTGGCTCGATGACCCCGGCACCGATGCCGGCGCACTGCTGGTCCCCGCCGCCCGTCGAGATGGGCAGGCCCGCGGGAAGCCCGGTGTAGGCCGCGGTCGCGGCGCTGACGGAGCCGACTCGGTGCCCTGAGGGGACGATGGTCGGCAACTGCGCACGCGACACGCCGACGAGGGCCAGGATCTCGTCACTCCAGTCGAGCCGCTCCACATCCATCAACCCGAAGAGGGATGCGTTCGACCGGTCGATGTACCAGTCGTCTGCGTCGCTCAGCTGTCGAAGGAAGTACTCCTGCGTCGTGAGAATCTTGTCGGCCCTGGCATACTCGGATGGCTCGTTCTGCTGCATCCACAGGATCTTCCCCACAGGCCAGAACGCGCTGATCGGAAGTCCCGTGATCGCATAGAACCGCTCATCGCCGATCTGTTCCCGCAGTTGATCGAGCTGCTGCGGGTGGCGCGCATCCTGCCAGGAAAGCCCCCGCCCATTGCGGAGCACGGCGCCGTCGGCATCGACATAGAGATGAAGGCCTCGCTGCGTCGACAGCCCCAGCGAGACGATCTCCGCGGGGTCGACGCCGGAGGCGGAGACGACTTCTCGCAGCACGTCGAGGTTGGCCTGGTTCAGGACGTTGATGTCCTGGTCGACCCACCCTGGGTTCGGGTACTCGCATTCGTACACTTGTGACGCCTGCGCGATCACGGTCCCGTGGAGGTCGTACATCTTCGCTCGCGCACTCGTGGTGCCGTTGTCGAGTCCGATCAGATACGCGTTCATTTCAGGCTCCTTCGACTGAATCAATCATGGGTGGTGTGGTCAGGCCCGCTCGGCCACGTCGAGGACCCAGCGGAGTTGGTCCTCGAGGGAGGCGCCTGCGGGAAGGGAACGGTCGAGCACGGCACTGCCGATGGTGAACGCCCAGAAGCCGTTGTCACTCAGCTCCGATATCCGCTCCGCGCTGTCAACCGACCCCGCGTTGACGACGCGCATGCCGGGGATCTCGCCGATCCTCTGGATGAGCTCGGAGGCATCACCTGTGAAGCGGTAACCGAGAAGCATGATGCCATCGACGCCCCGGCGGGAGACCATGGCCCGCGCTTCGTCGACGATCTCGTCGATCGTGCCATGGATTCGCCCGGGTTCGGTCGCGAGATCGCCGACAGTCGGGTAGTAGCCGATGCCCGTCCCGGCGATCACCGACAGAACGGCGTCGGTGTGCGTCCCCCCGATCAAGATGTCAGCACCGAGCTCTACTGCGAGGAGAGCGGCCTCTCGTTCGGTCTCCTCGCTCGCTCCGACGATCTCCACTACGAGACGGCGTCCGTCGGCCACGATCCTGCGTCCGAGGTCACGCAGGCGGTCGAGCGGGTGCCCGATGTTCTTGAAGCCGACGTAGGGAAGCTCCTCTGAGCTGAACGCCTCGGCCAGCAGGTCGTAGACTTCGAAGGCGTCCGGGATGGTGACGTCGTTCTTCGTGAGCATGAACTGAGTGGTGATCATGGGATGATCGTCCTTTCCTAGAGAGCGCTCGTGATGAGCGTGTTGATGCCGAACACGACGGCCGTGAGTGACCAGATCGCGTTCCCCGGCGGGTCGATGTGCGTGTCGCCGTGGACCTGGAACGCCCGGGCGAGGAACTCGCCGAGCAACCCCGCCACCGCTCCGACGACACCGGCGACGATGAGGCCGGTCGTCAGATCGGCGCAGAGCGAGGCGGCGACCGCTGCCGTGAGAGTCATGTGATGCGTCACCGGGACGCCCTTGCCGATCACGGCGAAGATGAGGGACACGGCGGAGATGGCGAATCCGATGCTGACGGCAGCACCGCCGACTTCGGGAAGCTGCTGTCCGATCTCGAGCGCGACATAGCCGGCAATGGCCCCGGCGATAAGACCGAGCAGAGCCGCCTGCGACCATCTGCTCTGGTGTGGCACCCAGGCTCGTTCGGCCGTCACCCGGAACCTCTCCCGCAATGAGGTACCGGCCTCGGGCCTGCCGAACAGACCGGACCGACCGAAGATCAGACGGGCGGTGACGCCGAGGACGATGACCGTGAAGGCGATCCCGTTCGTCCACGAGTCGAGCCACGTTCCACCGAGTCCCATGATCAACTGCCCCGCCGCGCCGAACAGGCCTCCGACGAGGAGGGGACCGGGCCGGCCGAGCTCGGCGAGTGCGGTGGCGATGTCCTTCCCGTCGACCAGTTGGCGCCGCCGAGCCGCATAGGCCGCGCCGGCGACACCACCCGCGAAGGCGATGTGCGGACCGAAGAAGGGGCCATTGGCCACGACGTCGAGGACGACGTCGCCACCGCCCGCCAAGGCCACCGCGACCCCGGCCAGAAGGGCGACTCCGCAGAAGATGAACGCGGGGAGAGCACCGATGGCGGCGCCGAACGCGCCTCCGGCGAATGCCGCTATGAGATCTTGCCAGTTCACGAGACACTCCGTTGTGTTTGTTTATGTGCATAGTTGCACGCTTACGTTGCGAATATAGATACATATGGAGCTAAACGCAACTTTACGCACTCGAAAGATGCCGATCAGTCGATGCGATGCCAGACTGGGCTCGTGGAAACGAACACAACCGCAACAGATGACAACCTCCTGCGGTCTGGTCGTCACGACCGCATCCTGGGCATGCTGCGTGCCCAGGGCCAGGTGCAGGCATCCGCCCTGGCCGAGACGTTCGGAGTCTCGAGCTATACGATCAGGCGAGATCTGGATGAGCTCGCCGAGGCCGGTCTCCTCGAACGCGTACACGGAGGAGCGGTGCTCTCCTCACCTGTGCCGCGGTCGTATCGAGAGCGACAGCAGCAGTCGATATCAGAGAAAGATGAAAGCGCTCAGGCTGCGACAATGCTTCTCGAGCCGAACCAGATCGTGATCGTCGACGGAGGGAGCACGGCGCTGAGGTTCGTGGCCCACATCCCGGCGAACTACCCGGCGACGTTCATCACGAACACCCCGGCGATCGCCGCCGCACTGGTCGAGAGGGAACCGGCTGAGGTGATCTCGATCGGCGGTCGCGTCGACCGGTTCTCCCACGCCGCGGTCGGCCCGGCCACCGTCGACGCGTTCCGCAATGTGACGGCGGACCTGTGCGTCCTCGGCATCTGGGGCATAACCGCGAGCGATGGCATCTCCACCCCGCACTACGAAGAAGCCATGGTTCGCTCGGTGATGGTCAACGCAGCGGACAAGGTGGTCGGCCTGGCCGTGGGTGAGAAACTCGGCACGGCCGGAGGTTTCACCGTGGCCCCGGCAACCGCCCTCACGCACCTCGCCGTCGAGCGGGGCGTCGACCAGGACCTCTTGCGCCCCTTCCGCGAGCTCGGCGTCTCAATCCTCCAGTTAGACGGCGAGCATCCGGCGTCCTCGACGGATGTCAACCCCGGACCGCGCCGACGCGCATCGCGCACAGCGTGACAGGTGGCATCGTGCCCCACGCTCCCGCCTGATCAGCCCCTCCACCGCCGGCCGGGGAACCGCCGCAGCAGCGCGCCCCACCATCCTCCCGCCCGGGACCGGCCCTCGACCGTCACGAGTGCCTGAACGGGGCCGGCGATCACCTCGTCGAGGCGGCGGTCCGCGGGGTCGCCGTAGATCACGCGAAGCACCCTGGCGCGGGAGACCATGGCGAACCAGCCGCGGTTCTCCTCGTCCTCCTCGACGTCGACGATGACCAGCCCGCCTGGCGACCGCAGCGTGAGCCGGCCGTCGTCCACCCGGACCCGCCACCCCTCCGCCCTCCGGGGAGCGCCGTCCGATGAGAGGCCGTCCGGGAACCCGTCGGACACGAGCAGGCCGACGAGCGGGTCGCGCGCGCCGGTCCCGAAGGACGACGAGCTCGACGTCGAGAAGAGCAGCATCGGCTCCCCCTCGTGCACCGCCAGCCATCGGTTGATCGCGACGCCGCCGTCGATCGTGCGATGCACCGCGATCCCGGATGCCTCCGGGACGTCGCCGAACAGATCCTGGAAGCGCAGGGTCGCACGGAGCATCCGCGAGACCAGGTCCCCCGCGGCGAGCCAGGCGGCGATCTGATCGGTGTTCTCCTGTTCGCCCTGGGCGGCGACCACGCGATCGAGCTCGTCCAGGTCGAACTCCGCGATCGGGACGAAGATCGCCGACCTTGCCCGCTGGGACGCGCTGAGGGCGTCGCCGTTCTCGCGGAGCCACTCCGCGAGTCGGATGCCGGCGGATCTCCAGGAGTCCCGCGGCAGCTCGTGCGGCCGCAGGACGAGGGACTGGATGAAGAGCAGCGCGACGTCGAGCACGGCATCGACGGCCTCGCTCAGCAGGATCTGCGTCTCCGCCGCCCGGTTCGCCGCGACGAGGACCAGGTCGGCGGCATCGGACCACTGCTCGACCTCGGCGAGGAGCGTGCAGCGCCGGATGACGTCGTGGTGACGGTCGATGCTATGCGCCAGCGGCGTGGCGGGCACGGACGCGGGCTGCACGGGATGGTCGCGGAGCAGCGCTTCGACACCGGCGAGCAGCTCCTGCTCCGTGGGGTCGAGCGGGGCGAGCCGCAACGCGTCCCGGACGGTCATGAGGCTCGACACCGCCGAGCCGGTCGTGTCGTCCGGTGCTGCGAGGTCGTCGCCGTGCAGGTATCCGAGCGCACGCTCGGCCAGTGCGGGAACGGCCTCGAGATCGCCCTGCCGCACCAGCACGTACATCAGCGAGCTC
>JBASAE010000465.1:0-12709 GCA_049654285.1 Microbacterium sp. | reverse complement strand
AAGACCCTCGAGATGGCGATGGCGATCATTCAGGAGCCGACCCTCCTCCTGCTCGACGAACCGACCGCCGGAATGGGGTACGAGGACGCGCGCGCGGCGACGGCACAGTTGAAGAACCTGCTGGAGTCGCGCCCGGGGATGACCATCGTCCTCACCGCCCATGACATGGAGGTCATCCATTCCGTGGCCAGCCGTGTCGTGCTGATGGCGGGCGGAAAGGTGATGCTGGAGGGCACCGCCGCCGACGTCGCGGCCCACCCGACGACCAAGACACTCTATCTGGGACAGGGGAAGCAATGAGTACATCGTCCGAGATGGTGCTGGGCCTGTCCTCCGTCGACGCGTGGTACGGCTCCGCGCAGGCGCTCTTCGGGGTGGACATGGAGGTCGGCGCCGGAGAGGTCGTCGGCATCCTCGGGCGCAACGGCGCGGGCAAGAGCACAACCTTCAAGACCATCATGAACCTCGAGGTCCGCGCGACCGGAACGATCGAGCTGTTCCGCCAGCGCAGGGGCAGGCTCTCCGCGGACGCCATCGCGAGGGCGGGCGTCAGCTGGGTGCCCGAGGACCGTCGGATCCTCACCAACCTCACGGTGCGCGAGAACCTGGAGCTCGCGCGCTTCGCGAGCGGTCGACGCGATGCGGTCCCGCTCGACGAGCTCGTCGAGTCCCTGCCGCTGCTCGACAAGCTCATCGGCCGCAAGGGGAACCAGATGAGTGGGGGAGAGCAGCAACTGGTGGCCGTCGCCCGCGCGCTCGTCTCCCGTCCCCAGCTGCTGCTGCTGGACGAGCCGACGGAGGGACTCGCCCCCCTGATCGTCGACGGCATCAGGGAGGCGGTGCGCGGACTGCCGGAGAAGTTCGGTGTCTCGATTCTGATCGCGGAGCAGAACCTGCCGTTCGTCACGTCTCTCGCCAGCCGGGTCTATGTCCTCGACACTGGACGCGTCGCCTATGAGGGAGACGCGTCCGAGTTCGCGTCGAACACGGAGCTCCAGGAGCGCTATCTCTCGGTGTCGATGAAGAACGGCTAGGCGGGTGGCGCACGCGGCGTCGAGCGTGCATTATGGATGTCATGTCCACTCTGGTTATGGATGCGGTGTCCGTTTCTGGCGCGGCGAAGGGCCTCGTCAAGGGGATCGCGCTGGTCGACATCGTCTCGAACGCCGGGCGGCCGCTCCGGCAGAGCCAGGTCGTCGAGGCGAGCGGGATGCCGCATGCCACCGTGGTGCGGATGCTCGACGTGCTCTGCGAGCTCGACCTGCTCCGCGTGGACTCCGACGGGGCCTACGGCCTCGGGCCCCGGGTCGTGAGCTGGGGCCAGGCCTTCCTCAACAGCTTCGATCTCGCGGGCCTCGCCTCCGACCTCATCGACGACCTCGTCGCACGCAGCGGTGAGACGTGCTTCCTCGGGCTCCTCGACCGCGACAGCGTCCTCTACATCGCGGCGAAGAACAGCCCGCACTCGGTGCGTCCCGCCGCGAACATCGGATCGCACAACCCTCTGTACTCGACCGGGATCGGGAAGGCGATCCTCGCGTTCGCCGACGAGGAGGACCGCACTCGCCTCCTCGCCGGGCCCCGGGTCAAGAAGACCGCCAACACCATCGTCGAGCGCGAGCCGCTCATCGCCGAGCTGACGCGCATCAGGGAACGCGGCTTCTCGATCGACGACGTCGAGAACGAGGAGGGCGTGCGCTGCGTGGCAGCCCCGGTGCGTGACCACCGCGGCGCGGTGATCGCCGCGCTCTCCGTGTCGGCACCGGCCTACCGCTTCTCCCTCGACGACGTGATGGGCCTCGCGCCCTTCGTGCAGGAGGCGGCCGACACTCTGTCCCGCCGCGGCGGGTACACGGGGCCGTCACTCCCGCGGGCGGCGGCGATCCCCGGGACGGCGTCCGCGGGCTGATCATCTGAACCGAGCCCAGAACGAGCCCAGAACAAGCAAAGGAGCATGGCATGGCGGAACAGGACGAGAGCTGGCGCGGCAAGATCGGCGCGCTGGAGTCGGAGGAGCTGGCGACCTTCCTCGGGGAAGGGCTGATCGCCCGCCTCGCCTGCCTCGACGAGAACGGCTGGCCGTACATCGTCCCCTGCTGGCACGAGTGGGACGGCGAGGCCTTCTGGGTCGTCGCGCGGAAGAGGTCGCGCTGGGCCGAGTACCTCGCGGCGAACGAGCGCGCGGCGATCACGGTCGACGAGGACGAGCGGCAGCGCAAGGTGGTCGCACAGGTGCGCGCCACGGTCGTCGAGCAGCCGAACCTCGGCGGCGCCTGGGTCCCCATCGCCGAGCGGATGTCGGTGCGCTACCTCGGCCCCAACGGCCCGAAGTACCTCGAGCCGACACTCGACAAGCCGAGGTGGCTGATCCGGCTCGACCCCATCAGCATGCAGACCTGGCAGGGCGTCGAGTGGGCCGAACGGTACAAGGGCTGACGAGGGACGATGTTCCGGAAACGGATGGTCTAGCCGGTGCTGGATACCGTTGAACTCGCACGTGAGCTCATCCGCACGCCCTCACCCGTGCTGACCGGGAACGAGGTGGCCGTCGCCGAGGTGGTCGACGGCGCGCTGGATCGCGCCGGGCTTCCGGCGGCCCGCCGCGTCAACCGGGCGGACGACCGCCCCAACCTCGTGAGCACGATCGACTTCGGGCCGGGCGGGCGGCACCTCGTGCTCGCCGGCCACATCGACACCAAACCGGTCGCGGACGCGCGGTGGAGCGTGGACCCGTACGGAGCCGACATCATCGACGGCAGGCTCTACGGCCTCGGATCCGCCGACATGAAGGCCGCCGTCGCGGCGATGATCGTGGCCGCCGAGCAGCTCGCGGCGAGCGCCGACGGGCTGCGCGGCCGCCTCAGCCTGGTCTTCACCGCCGACGAGGAGGACGGGGCGGAGTTCGGAGCGAAGCACGCGGCGAGCCGGATGGGACTCGATGCCGACGCGCTCATCATCGGCGAGCCGGGCGGGATCCATGCGGACTACGACAGCCTGCATCTGGTGAGCCGAGGGCTCGCCCGCTTCATCGCCACGGCACGGGGACGGCAGGGGCACTCGAGTCTGTCGGCGCTCCTCGGGCGCCGGAACGCCGGACTGGACCTCGCACGCGCCATCGCCGCGATCGGCGATGCGGCGCTGACCGACCCGGCGGACGGCGACGGGCTGCGCGACTGGTCCAGCACCGTGAACCCCGGGCTGACGTACTCCGGCGGGTACGGGTACGGCGTGCTCCCCGAGAGCATGTCCGCGCGCGTCGAGGTGCGCACACTCCCCGGTCAGAGCCCCGACCGCATCCTCGACGAGCTGCGCGGGGTGCTCGCGGCCGCCGCCCGCGCGGACGGCGGCGAGCTCGGGATCGAGTTCGACAACCCGCCGGCCCACGCCATCGCCGCGACGCAGGTGCGCGCGCAGAGTCCGATCGTGGAATGCATCCAGCAGACGGCCGAGAGCGTGCTGGGACGTCGCCTCCCGCTGTCGGTCTTCCCGGGCACGACCGACACCACCTGGTTCTCTGAGGCGTATCCCGAGCTTCCTTGCCTGCCTGCGCTCGGACCGGGACTGCTCCAGCACGCGCACGGCGCCGATGAGTACGTCGACGTCGAAGCCGTGCGAGCCACCCCCGGGCTCTACGGGGGGATCGCCCGGGCGTTCATGACGCAGAGGGAAGGCGAAGGATCATGACGACGACGACAGCGGCGACGACGTCGCGCCGCGCGCAGCCGGCGATCAGGACGAACGTGCTCGCGCCGCTCATCGGGCTGATCCTGGTGCTCGCCCTCGCGGCGGTCACGACGCCGGGCTTCTACACCCTCGACGTCGCACGCCTCGTGCTGTTCCAGATCGGGATCATCGGGATCGCGGCGCTCGGCCAGACGTTCGTGCTGCTGCTGGGCGGGATCGACCTGTCGATCTCGGCGGTCGGATCCCTCACCTCGGTCATCCTGGCCCTCTACACGGCGGGCGCATCCGA
Source organism: Microbacterium sp. (assembly GCA_049654285.1). Classification (GTDB taxonomy): domain Bacteria; phylum Actinomycetota; class Actinomycetes; order Actinomycetales; family Microbacteriaceae; genus Microbacterium. The sequence continues at coordinate 8,736 of JBASAE010000465.1, read as the reverse complement.
GCGCGTCGGCATGGGAGTGCTGTTCGCCGTCCTGGCGGGCATCGCGGTGGGACTCGCCAACGCCGCCCTCGTGGTGCTGCGCAACGTGCCCCCGTTCGTCGCGACCTTCGCCAGCTTCGTGCTCGTGCAGGGCATCATCATCGTCTGGACCGGCGGCGCGCCGTCCGGACGCATCCCCGAGGCGCTGTTCTGGCTCGGACGCGGGCGCATCCTCGGACTGCCGGTCGTGCTGGTGCTCTTCGCCGTCCTCGCGGTCGCGGCGCTCCTCGTGCTGGAGCGCACCACGGCCGGACGGCGGATCTACGCCACCGGCCTGAACCCGCGCGCCGCACGGATGTCCGGGATCCGCGTCGGCGGAGTGCTCGTGGCCGGATACGTCCTGGCGTCGCTGTCCGGAGTGCTCGTCGGCCTGGTCAACGCCGGGTTCATCGGCTACGTCGACGCCGCGCTCGTGCGCAACCTCGACCTCAACTCGATCGCCGCGGCGATCATCGGCGGGGTCGCCCTCACCGGAGGGAAGGGGCGCATCGGGCAGGTCGTCGTCGGTGTCGCCCTGCTCGCCGTGCTCCTCACCTGGCTGATCCAGCTGGGCGCCGGCGGAGGGACCCAGCTCGTCGTGTCCGGCATCGTGATCCTGCTCGCCGTCTGGCTGCAGAGCCACCCGATGCCGTTCCGACGCCGCGCTTCCGCAGTCGCGACTGCGGAAGAAACCCAAGAGAAGAAGTCCTAGACCCCGAGGAAGGGGATGCAATGAATACCCTGCAAGGAAGCAGTTCACGCATTCGATCACGGCTCGTCCCGGTGCTCGCCCTCGCCGCGAGCGCCGCCCTGATCCTCTCCGCGTGCAGCGGGGAGCGGGAGGGGACGTCGCCGAGCACAGACGCCCCGGACGCGGCATGCGCCAACGCCGAGGCGGCGCAGAAGGCGTACCAGGCCTCCTGGGCGACCACGGCGAAGGACCTCGGCCTCGACAACCTGACCCCCGTCGACGAGGAGGTCTGCGAGGTCGACACCTCGAAGTGGGCCGCGAAGCCGAAGCAGGGCGACAGCTACCGGATCGCCTTCGCCGCCCAGGGGCCGACCAACTCCTGGGGCCTCATCAGCGACGAGGCGCTGAAGTACCGCGCCGATGAGGTCGGCGCCGAGGTCCTCTACGCCGCCGCGAACGGCGACGCCACGACCCAGGTGGAGAACATCCAGCAGCTGGCCAGCCAGAACCCGGACGCCATGGTGGTCGTGCCGATGGGCGAGGGCATCGCCGGGCAGGTGAAGGCCGCCGCGGATCAGGGCATCCCGGTCGTGCTGTGCTCGGGGATCCTCCCGGCGTCGAGCGGAGCCGTCTCGACGGTGACCCGGCAATACGACCTGCTGGGAAGCGCGTACGCCGAGTGGATCGCGCAGCAGCTCGACGGCAAGGGTGAGGTCGCGATCCTCAGCGGACTGGCGGGCGTCCCCACCGCCGAGTACCAGAAGGCCGCCGCCAAGCGCACCTTCGAGAAGTACCCGGACATCAAGATCGTGACCGAGCAGTTCACGGAATGGTCCCCGACGGTCGCCAAGACCGTGGCGCAGAACCTCATCGCCACCTACCCGAACCTGAAGGGCATCTGGTCGGACTCCGGCTACGGCGCGATGGGCGTCATCCAGGCCTACCAGGAAGCCGGGAAACCGGTCCCGCCGATCACCGGCGACTCGTTCAACGACTTCCTCATGGACGCGCAGGGCACCGACGCGAACTTCGCCCTGTCGACCTTCCCGCCCGAGATGAGCTCGACGTGCCTGGACACGGCGATCAGCATCCTCAAGGGGGAGAGCGTGCTGAACAAGGTGTTCATCGACTCGCCGAGCTTCACGGCCAAGACCGCGTTCGACCACATCCGCAAGGACTGCGACGGCAGCCTGCCGGTGCCCAGCGGCGCTCCGGACAAGCTGCTCGTCAAGCTCGGGCTCTGCCACTAGGAACGGGAAACGCGTGACGACGACGGCATCTGCGACGCTCGCGGCGCACGGGGTGGGCAAGTCCTTCCCCGGCGTCCGCGCGCTCGACGGGGTGGACCTGACCTTCGAGCCGGGGAGGGTGCACGCCCTCCTCGGCGAGAACGGGGCGGGGAAGTCGACCCTGGTGAAGATCTTGACGGGCAACCAGACGGCCGACGCGGGACGGATCGAGATGGCGGGCTCCGTCGTGCGGTTCGGCTCTCCCGCCGAGGCCATGTCGCACGGCGTGTCCGCCGTGTACCAGGAACTGACCGTGATGCCGGAGATGAGCGTCGTCGACAACGTCATGCTCGGGCACGACGTCGCACGCCGGGGAGTCCTGCAGGGCTCCGCGCGTCGACGTCGTGCCCGGGAGGCGCTGGATCGGGTCGCGCTGACAGGTGTCGACCTGGGCAGCAGGGCGGGCGACCTGTCGCTGGCCAATCAGCAGCTGATCGAGATCGCCCGCGCCATCGCCCGCGACAGCACCGTGCTCATCCTCGACGAGCCGTCCGCGGTGCTCTCCGGCGACAAGCTGTCGGCGCTGCACGACGTCGTGAGGGCCGTCGCGGCGGACGGCGCCGCGATCCTCTACATCACCCACCTCCTCGACGAGGTCGCCGCGCTGACCGACGATGTCACCATCCTCCGGGACGGCCGGCTGGTCTCCTCCGGGCCCGCGTCGGACTATTCCGAGCGCCGCATCATCCAGGAGATGATCGGGCGTTCCGTCGAATCGGTCTTCCCGGATCCGGCGCCGCCCCGCGAGTCCATCGTGCTGGATGTGCAGGGCGTCGTCCCGTCACAGACCGCCGTGCCGCCCACCGATCTCACGGTGCGCAGCGGTGAGATCGTGGGGATCGCCGGTCTCGTGGGCTCCGGACGATCGCGCCTGCTCCGCACGATCGCCGGTGTCCGGGGCCGGGCCGCGGGACAGGTGCTCGTGGACGGCACGAGGGTGCGGGACTCGGTCCGCGCCGCCGTGACCGCAGGTCTCGCCTTCGTGCCCGAGGAGCGCAAGGCGGAGGGGCTCATCCTCGACCTCACCGTGAGCCAGAACATGACCCTCGCCGTGCTCCGGGAGATCAGCACGATGGGCTGGATCCGCCCCGAGCGGCAGCGCGCCGCCTTCGCGGAGGAGCAGGGGAAGCTGTCGATCAAGGCGTCGAGCCCCGCGCAGTCCGCCCGGGACCTCTCCGGCGGCAACCAGCAGAAGATCGTGATCGGCAAGTGGCTGCGCGCCCGCCCCTCCGTGCTGCTGCTCGACGAGCCGACCCGCGGCGTGGACATCGGGGCGAAGGCCGAGATCTACCGCATCATCCACGCGCTCGCCGAGGAGGGACTGGCGATCGTCCTCGCCTCCAGCGAGCTGAACGAGGTCGTGGGCCTCGCCCACCGCGTCATCGTCTGCCGATCCGGGCGGGTGGTCGGCGAGGTCGAGCGGTCCGAGGAGAGCCCGGAGAAGGTCATGGAACTGATGATGGGGGTGACCGCATGACGACGGCCATCAGCCTGAACGCGGTGGAGCGGGGACGGTTCCGGTCTGCCGTGGCGGACCTCGTCCGCGGCGGAGCGGCGATCTGGATCGTCGTCGCCCTGGTCGTCGCCGTGCTGTCCGTCACACGCGGGCAGAGCTTCTGGAGCACCGGCAATCTGGCCGCCCTGCTCACCTCGGCGGTCGTCATCGGGATCGTCTCGCTCGGCCAGCATCTGGTCGTCCTCTCCGGCGGCATCGACCTCGCCGTCGGCGCGAACGTCACCCTCGTCACGCTGCTGACCGCGATGCTGATCGACGGCTACCCGGTGCGCACCGTGCCGGTGCTGCTGGGCATGCTGGTGCTCGGCGCCGTGCTCGGCTCGATCGCCGGCGGCATGGTCGCCTGGCTGAGGATGCCGCCGTTCATCGTGACCCTGGGCCTGATGTACATCGTCGGCGGCACGGCGCTCTGGGTGTCGCCGACGCCGGCCGGTCAGGTCACCTCGGTGCTCACGCGGTTCGCGATCGGTCGGATCGGCCCGTTCCCGTACATGTTCTTCGTGCTGCTCGCGCTCGTCGCGGCGGTGTGGTGGCTGCTGTACCGCACGGTGTGGGGCCGGCAGATCTTCGCGGTCGGCGGCGACGCGTCGTCCGCCCGCTCGATCGGCATCGTCTCGTCGCGCGTCCTGCTCTGGGTGTACGTCGCCGCCGGAGTCCTCGCGGCGATCGCGGGCATCCTGCTGGCCGCGCGCTCCTCGGTCGGCTCTCCCACGGCCGGGAACGGGCTCGAGCTCTCCGCGATCACGGCGGTCGTGATCGGCGGCACCTCGCTCCTCGGCGGGAAGGGCACTCTGCTGGGCACCATGGGCGGTGTCGCCCTGCTGTCGCTCATCACGAACTCGATCACGCTGCTGCAGCTGCCCTCGACCGTCACGGACCTCGTCCGGGGACTCATCATCATCATCGCCGCGGCGATCTTCGTCTCGAAGGTGCGGAAGTGAGCACGCCGTTCGTCGTCGACGCCCACCTGCACGTCTTCGACAGATCCGACGTGTCGCCGCGGTCGGTGAGCGAGCTCACCCCCGCCGACCGCACCGCGGCGCCGGAGACCCTGCGGGAGCGCATGGGGGAGGCGCAGGTCGACCACGCGGTGCTGGTCGCGCTCGATGAGCACGACCACGCGGTGCGCGATGCCTGCGCTGCGCACCCCGGCGTGTTCTCCGCGGTCCTCATCGCGGGGCGGGTCGAGCAGGGGCGCACAGAACAGGACCCGGTCGCGGCGATCGAGGCCCGCGCCGAGGGGCTCCCGCTCGTCGGAGTGCGCTCGATGTGGCTGGGTGAGCCGGGACGCTCCCTGCGGGACTCTCCGGTCCGCCCCCTGCTGCACTGGATGGAACGCCGGGGACTGGTGCTGTGGAGCTACCTCCCGCCCGATCAGGTCGCGTTCCTCCCCGCGCTCGCCGAGCTGCACCCCGAGCTGCGCGTCGTACTGAACCACCTGGGCTTCGCGCCCCACGACATGGAGGTCGACGAGTACGCGCGCCCGCTCTTCCGCGATCCCTTCCCCGCCCGAGAGGTTGCGCGCGTCCGGAGCCTGGCCGTGCACCCCTCGATGCATCTGCACTTCTCGGGACAGTATGCCCTCTCGGCCGGCGGACACCCCTACGACGACATCGCCGACGCGACGCGTTCGCTCGTCGACGCGTTCGGCGCAGACCGGACGATGTGGGGGTCGGACTGGCCGTGGATCGATGTCGCCCCGGGCTATCGGGCGACGAGAGAGCTCGTCGACCATGTCCTGGCCGGCGCGAGTCGGCATGAGCGGGACGCGGTCTCCGGCGGCACCGCCGCGCGGGTCCTGCACATCTCCCCGCGCTCCAACGAGCGCTGAACAGAGGCCACCAGAAAGAAGAGAAGGAGGATCGCGATGCCCAGCATTGCCCCCGGCGCCGCGCACATGCCCCGGTCGGGCATCCGCCGTGTCATGGACGCCGCCTGGAAGTCGGGTGAGCCGTTCATCGGGATGCACGTCGGCGAGCCGGACTTCGCGCCGCCGCCGCATGTCGTCCTCGCGGCGCAGGAGGCCTACGCCGAGGGCGAGACCCACTACGTCCCGAACGCCGGGATCCCCGCGCTCCGCCGCGCCATCGCCGAGAAGGTGTCCGCCCAGAACGGGATAGCGGCATCGCCCGAGCAGATCATCGTCACCGCGGGCGGCTCTCAGGCGCTGCATCTCGCCTTCACGCTCACGGTGGCGCCCGGCGACGAGGTGCTCATCCCCGACCCGGGCTGGCCGAACTTCGCGATGGCGGTCGAGCTGCTCGACGGCGTGCCCGTCCGGTATCCGCTCGCCGCCGACCGGGGCTTCCTCCCGGACGTCGACGCCCTCGGCGCCCTCGTGACCGACCGCACCCGGGCGATCCTGGTCAACTCGCCGTCGAACCCTCTCGGCACCGTCATCCCGGAGGAGACGATGCGCCGGCTGGTGGCCTTCGCGGCCGAGCACGACATCTGGCTGCTCTCGGACGAGTGCTACGACGCGCTGACCTATGGCGTGGAGAGCGTGAGCCCGGCCCGTCTCGACACCGCTGGAGTCGTCATCAGCGCCTTCAGCTTCTCGAAGACCTACGCGATGACGGGCGTCCGCGTCGGATACCTCGTGGTGCCCGAGGGCATCGGACCGATCGCCGCGAAGCTGCAGGAGCCGATGGTCTCGTGCATCAACGTGCCGGCACAGTTCGCCGCGCTCGCCGCGCTGACCGGCGATCAGGCGCACGTGAGCGTGATGCGGGACAGCTATGCCGAGCGTCGCCGTCTCGCGATGGACGCCCTGGACCGCGTCGGGATCCCGTACATCGAGCCGCTCGGCGCGTTCTACATCTGGGTCGATCTGCGCGAGATCGCCGGCGACTCGGTCGAGGAGTTCGCCATGGCGCTCCTCGAGCGCGAACGGGTGGCGATCGCGCCGGGAACGGCGTTCGGCGCGCACGGCGAGGGGTGGGCGCGGCTGTCGCTCGCGACGGACAGCGACGACATCGTGCGGGGCATCGAGCGGATCGGGGCGATGCGCTGAGAGACGCGGCTCCCGGCGGCGCGCCGACCGTCGAGAGCGGCCCTCAGTTCAACGCCGACGTCAGCCGGAACACCCCGTCGAGGAACGTCGACCGGGCGGGCTCGCGGCGCCACTCCTCGAGCGTCAGCTCGCGCCCGACGGTGCGGTAGCGCTCCTCGACCTCGCGCATCTGCGCGACGAACGAGCCGCCGCGCACGAGCAGTGACATCTCGGCGTTCAGGCTGAACGAGCGGATGTCCATGTTGCTCGACCCGATCACGGCGATGTCGTCGTCGATCGAGAAGTGCTTCGCGTGCAGGATGTACGGCTCGGGGTAGAGGAAGATGCGCACGCCGGCCTCCAGCAGCGTCTCATAGTACGAGCGCTGCGCGTGGTAGACCATCGTCTGATCGCCGAGCTCCGAGACGAACAGCTGCACGTCCAGCCCGCGCTGGCAGGCGACCGTGATCGCATAGATCATCGCCTCGTCCGGCACGAAGTACGGGCTGGTCAGGATGACCCTCTCGGTCGCGCCGTGGATCAGCGAGAGGAACATCCGCAGGTTGTTCTCGGTGTCGTAGGCGGGACCGCTCGGCACCATCTGGCAGAGGAGGTCTCCGCGCGCCGGCAGCTCCGACGCCGGCACGCGCTCCGTGCGGGAGAGGTCCTCGCCGGTCTCGGCGGCCCAGTCCGAGAGGAACACGGCGTCCACCTGGGCGACCACCGGTCCCTCGACGTGCGCCACGAGCTCCTGCCACATCAGGCCGCGCTTGACGTTCGCGGGCTTGTTGTAGTCGCGCGAGATGAGGTTCTGCGACCCGATGAACGCCTCCCGTCCGTCGACGACGACGAGCTTGCGGTGGTTGCGCAGGTCCGGCCGCTGGAACTCGCCCCGGAGCGGGCGCACCGGCAGCAGCCATGCCCATGTCACCCCGATGCGGTCCAGCTCGGCGAACGTCTCCTTCGAGTGCGCCGCGCCCTTCGACGAGAAGTGGTCGGCGAGCAGCCGCACCGTGACCCCGCGCTGGACGGCGGCCTCCATCGCCGAGAAGAACCGCCGTGTGGTGTCGTCCCACGATGTGATGTAGAACTCGACGTGCACGTACCGCTCTGCGCGGTCGATCGCCGCGGCCATCGCGTCGATCGACGCCTGATAGTCGTCGATCAGTCCGGCCCGGGAACTGCCGACCATCGGCAGGCCGGTCAGCTCCTCGTTCTGCTGGGCCACCCGCTGGAACCAGCGCGGTGCGTCCGAGAGAGGGGACTGCGGCATCTCTTCCTCGGCCACCTCCGCGATGATCTCCGTGAGGCGCTTCTGCTCCTCGCGGCGCTTCCGCGGCAGCCGGAAGTTGCCGATGAGCAGGTACAGCGCCATGCCGACGAACGGCAGCAGGAAGATCAGCAGCAGCCACGCCATCGCGGCGGTGGGCTTGCGGCCGCGGGGGATGTAGACGATCGCGAGCACGTTGACCGTCAGAGCGGCGAGCGTCGAGATCACCCAGATCAGGTTGACGGACAGCAGAGGGCTCATGGCTTCCTTCGGGGAGGGATGCTTCAGTGTGGCATGTCCGGCTCGTGCGGCGTCGTCGGACGCCGTGTCCGGCCGCCGCGGCGGGCCGTTGATTTCCGTGAACTCACGGATCCGCACCGGCCGCGGCGGTGTGACGCTGTCAGAGTGCGCATCGAGATCTGGCTGGACCACGCCGATCCGCCCGAGGGGCACGTCGGCGGTGACGGCGAAGCGGTGCCCTTCCGGGGCTGGATCGACCTACTGGCGGTGCTCTCCGACATCGTCGAGGCGTCGCGCGACGAAGACCGCGAGCTCGGTTCGGGATCGCAGCCCGAGCTTGGCGAGGACGTTTGAGACATGGGTCTCCACCGTGCGCCGCGAGACGCTCAGAGCCTGAGCGATCTCCGGGTTGGTCGCGCCGGTCGCGACGCGGCCGGCGATGCGGGTCTCGGTGCGGGTGAGGGACTCCCAGCCCGACGTCGGCCGGGTGCGCGGAAGGGAGGGCACCGGGATCCGCGCGCGCCGGAACGCCGCCCTGGCGCGGGCGACGTCATGGTCGGCGCCGATCTCGGCGTATCCGCGCAGTGCGGCGGCGGCGAGCGTCCGAGCCCCTTCGTCCGTCCCGCGCCGTGCCAGCGCGGCCAGCTCCGCGATCCGGGCATGATCGAGTCGTCGCGGGGTCGTCGCCATCAGCCGGGCGGCCTCCGCCAGCGGAGCGGG
>JBASAE010000464.1:0-1686 GCA_049654285.1 Microbacterium sp. | reverse complement strand
CCGGCGCATCTCGCCCTCATCGACGCGCCCGAGGCGCGGGCCGCTGCCCGGTTCGCCGACACGCTGGCCGCGCTCGCCGCCGAGGCGGAGCAGGGGCACACCATCCACGACCTGCTGTGGCGGGTGTGGGACGATGCGCGTGCCATCGACGGCAGGAAGCTGCAGACCGCGTGGCGTGAGCACGCGATGCTGCCCGCGGGCGCCGAGACCGCGCGGGCGCTGGACGCGCTGGTCGCGCTGTTCGACGCCGCCAAGCGTTTCGTGGAGCGCACCCCGACCGAGAAGCCCGAGCGGTTCGTGCGGGACATCCTCGACAGCGAGGTGCCCGAGGACACCCTCCAGGCGCCCGAGCGACCCGGACGGGTGGCGCTGCTGACCCCGGCGACCGCGCTGGGCGCCGAGTTCGACGCGGTGGTCGTCGCCGGGCTGCAGGACGGTGTATGGCCCAACGTGCGGCCGCGCGGCGGGATGCTGCAGACCTGGCGCCTCGCAGAGACGATCACGGCCGCGCGGGCGGGGATCGAACCGGTCGTGCCCGACGCCTCGGGCCGACGGCGCAGCGCGTTGCACGACGAGCTGCGGCTGTTCGTCCGGGCGCTGTCGCGGGCCCGGAGCCGGTTGCTGATCACCGCGGTCGATGACGACGATCTGAGCCCGAGCGCGTTCTTCGCCTTCCTCCCGAAACCCGATCCGCCCGGGCGGCATGCATCCTCCGAGCATCCGCTCACGCTGCGCGGGCTGGTCTCGCGGCACCGTCGCACGCTCACCACCGCGACGTCGGCGTCCGCGCGGGCAGACGCCGCGGCGCAGCTCGCGATCCTCAGCAGGGAAGAGGTGCCGGGGGCTGCGCCCGCGCAGTGGTACGGGATCGCGCCGCCGTCGACGACCGCGCCGCTGCACGACCTCGCGCGCGAGGCCGCGCGGGTGTCGCCGTCGAGGCTCGAGTCGTTCGAGGAGTGCGGGGTGAACTGGGTGATCTCGGCGCTGGGGGGCGACGCCGTCATGCCCCCCTCGGCCGGGATCGGCACGATCGTGCACGAGGCGATGGAGAAGGCGCCGGAGGGCGACCTCGACGTCATGCGCGCCGTCGTCGAGGAGCACTGGCCCGAACTCGACTTCGAGACCGAGTGGATCGGCCGCAAGGAGCGTCGCCGTGCCGATCAATACGTCGACCGGCTGCACTCCTATCTGGGCGAGGTGCGCCGCGACGGCGGCCGGGTGCTCGCCAGCGAGGTGGAGTTCCGCTTCGCGGTCGACGTCCCCGCGGGCGAGGCGGACGCGGACGCGGACGCCCATCCCGTCGATCCCGATCACACCGCTCATCAGGCGATCGTCCACGGATACATCGACCGCGTCGAGGCCTATCCCGCGGGCTCCGGCGAGCACGCCGCCGCGCGCGGTCAGCGGTGGGATCCGATGCCCGCCGCGGGGGAGCGCATCGTGGTGGTCGACCTCAAGACCGGCAAGTACGAACCCGACACCGAGGCCGCGGTGCGGGACCACGCCCAGCTCGCCGCCTATCAACTGGCGGTGCAGCAGGGACTGATCGAGGGGGCCGATCCCGGATCGCTCGCCGGAGCGCGCCTGGTTCTCGTGGCGAAGACCCTCGCCGGCAGCGACTACCGGGTGGCGCATCAGCACACCCTCGACGGCGAGGAGCGGGCCGAGTTCGGGCGAGCGGTCGAC
>JBASAE010000463.1:0-5152 GCA_049654285.1 Microbacterium sp. | reverse complement strand
AGCGCCGGGAGGAAGGCATGCGCCGCCCCCGCGGACGCCAGCCGAGCGTGCAGGAACGGATCCGACGATTCGAAGGCGACGTGCGGCTCGAACCCGGCTCGCCGGCACTCCGCCACCGCCCAGGCGCGCGCGGGTGTGCCCTCGGGTTCCATCGCCCACCTGGCGTCGGCGAGAGCGGCGATGTCCGGCTCGCCGGACTCGGGCGGGCCGACCAGCAGCATCGCGTCGGTCATCAGGAGGCGTCTGGCGGTCCTGCCCATCACCACCGCGGGGTCGGAGGGGAACTCCTCGATGACGGCGATGTCGAAGTCGTGCGAGGCGAGGGACTGCAGGGCGTCTTCGGCGGCGAGGTGGGTGATCCGCAGATCGAGCAGCGGGAGCTCGCGTCGCAGTGTGAGGACGGCGTCGAGGACGAAGGTGTGCGCGGCGGTGAGGAAGGTCGCGATGCGAACGATGCCCCGTGCCTCGGTGAAGGAGGCGGTGACCGCCGCCTCGGCGCGCTCCAGCACCTCCAGGGCCTCCACCGCGTACTCGGCCAGGATCTCGCCGGCGTCGGTGAGCCGGACCCCCCGCCCGAACGGCTCGATGACGGGTGTTCCCGCCTCCTTCTCGAGCATGCGGAGCTGATGGGAGATGGAGGAGGGGTCGTACTTGAGCGTCTCAGCGACGCGGGCGATGGTGCCGCGGCGCCGCAGTTCGAGCAGCAGACGGAGACGATGGGTGTTGAGCATTCGAATACCTGAAATCATTCATGAATATTGACTGAAAACCACCATCATCCTACTTGTATTACATCTTCTATCATGGGTGTATCGACAGCGCACACAGCGCGGAGAGGAGCAGCGATGACAACGCCCGCACTGGACAGACGCGAACTCGTGACGGTGAACCAGAGCCGCCTGTGGGACACACTGATGGAGCTCGGAGCGATCGGCTCCTACCCCGACGAGGCCACCGGGTGCATGGGTGTGCGTCGGCTGGCGCTCACCGACGCCGAGAAGCTCGGCCGTGAGCGGCTCGTCTCCTGGTTCGAGGAGGCCGGTCTGCAGGTCCGCGTCGACGTGATGGGCAACATCTTCGGTGTCCGCCCCGGCACCCACCCGGAGCTTCCCCCTGTCATCATCGGCTCCCACATCGACAGCGTGGCGACGGCCGGGGCCTTCGACGGCTGCCTGGGCGTGCTCGGCGGGCTCGAGATCGTCCGCACGCTCAACGATCGGGCAGCCGAGACCCGGCGCACGATCATCGTCGCCGCCTGGTCGGAGGAGGAGGGCGTCCGGTTCGGCACCGACATGCTCGGCTCCGCCGTCGCCGTCGGCCGCATCGCCCTCGACGACGCCTATGCGCTCGTCGACGGCGAAGGCCTCGCCTTCGGTGATGAGCTCGTCCGGATCGGATTCCGGGGCGATGTGCCGGTGCCCATCGCGGCTCCGCACGCCTACCTGGAGTGCCACATCGAGCAGGGCCCCGTTCTCGCCGCCGAGGGCAAGGACATCGGCATCGTCACCGGCGTCCAGGCGATCTCCTGGTTCCGCGTGAGCGTGCACGGCAAGCCCGCCCACGCGGGCACCACGCCGACCGGTCTGCGCGTGGATGCGGGACTCGCGGCATCGAGGATCGTCGTCCGTCTGCGCGAGCTGGTCGACTCGGGCGTGTTCGGCGAGATGCGCGCGACGGTGGGGCAGATCGAGGCGCACCCCGGTCTCGTCAACGTCATCCCCGAGCGCGTGGATCTGACGATCGACCTGCGCAACCCCGACGACGCCCTGATGGCCGACGCCGAAGCCGCGCTGGACGCCTTCCTCGACGAGCTGCGCGCCGAGGACCGAGAACTGCGCATCGACGTCGCCCGTACGGCCGGCACGCCCTTCGTGCCCTTCGACGCCGACATGCAGGACGAGTACGAGGCGATCGCCGAGGAGTTCGGCTACTCGACCATGCGGATCGTGTCGGGCGCGGGCCACGACGCGCAGGAGATGGCGAGCATCACCCGCTCCGCGATGGTCTTCGTCCGGGGGGAGTATGAGGGCATCAGCCACAACCCGCGCGAGTACTCGACCCCCGAGGCCTGCGCGCAGGGCATCAACGTGCTCGCCACAGCCGCGCTCGGCTACGCCGACGAGGTCTGACGGCAGTCCCCCGGGATCCCCCGTCCGGCCTTCACGGCCGGGCGGGGGATCTTTCCTATACTTGCCTTATGTCATACAAGTCGGAGTCCAGCGTCGGACGGTCGGGATGGGGCGCGAGCGCACGCCGCACGCTGGCCGAAGAGCTGCGGGATGCCATCTTGCAGGACATCATCATCGCCGGCGAGGTCACCGAAGGGGAGTACCTGCCGACCGAGTACGAGCTCGTGGACCGGTACAAGGTCTCCCGGATCACGATCCGCACCGCGCTGTCGAGCCTCCAGGCCGCCGGATACATCCTCCGGCAGCAGGGTCGTGGCTCGCTCGTGCTGCCTCGGCCGCAGACGCTCTACTGGGGCATCGAGCACCTCAGGTCGATCGAGACCTATGCGGCGACCCAGGGCCTCACGGTCACGACCTCGGACCTGACCCTGCACGAGGCCCCCCTGGATGCAGTGGCGGCGGCAAAGCTGAACCGAGTCGAGGGGGAACCCGCGGTGTTCGTCGAGCGCGCGAAGGCCTTCGACGGGGTGACGGCGGGCTGGATCCTGGACATCGTCCCCAGTGAGGTGCTGTCTGCCGAGAAGCTGGAAGCCACCTTCGCCGGATCGGTGCTGGATGTGCTCATCGCCGAGCGCGAGCTGAACACCGCCTACAGCGACTGCGAGCTGTCCGCCGTGAGCGTCGACGAGGACCTCGCGGCGAAGCTGCACGTCGCCCCCGGCACCCCTGCCTTCTTCATCGACGAGATCACGCGCGCGGAGGACGGCCGGGTGCTGAACTGGAGTCGGGCCTGGGCGCTCAACTCCCACTTCACCTTCAACCTGCGGCGCAAGCTCTGATCACGAGGGTCCCCGACCCGATGGGGCCCTGCTGACCCGCCTGGCTCAGGCCGCGGCTCCGCGCAGTGCGGACGCCGAGGTCTGCACGGCGTCGATGACGATGAGTCCGGTGTCGGCACGCAGCCGCGCCGCGAGCTGTCCCATCGACGCGCAGCCGAGGCAGACGACGTCGACGCCGCGCGCTTTCAGGCGCAGTGCGGCGTCGCGGACGGCCTCGTAGGATCCTTCGGGGTCGTCGAGCAGATCGAGGACCGGCACCCCGGACGCCTCGATCGCGGCCTCGGGGAGCGCGTGGCCGTAGCCGGCGGCGAGGGCCGACATGATCGGCACCGCGGAGGGCTTGGCGACGATGAGGCCGAACGAGGGGGCGAGTGAGGCGGCGATCCCCATCGACAGCTGGGCGATCCCGAACACGGGGACCGGGCTGATCGCGGCGACCTCGGCCATGCCCGGGTCCCCGTAGCAGGCGAGCAGCACGGCATCCGCTCCGCTGAGCAGTTCCGGGTGCCGGTCGAGCAGCGCGATCACCTGTCGGACGGCGAGCTTCTCGTCGTCGGCGGTCTCGATCGCGGCGGGGCCCTTCGCGGGACCCACGGTCACCGCATCATGCGCCCCCGTCGCGCGGACCGCGCCTTCGATCAGCGCCGTCATGCGCGCGGTGGAGTTCGGGTTGACGACCAGGAGCCTCATGCGACCTGCACCCGGCGGGTGATCGCTCCCGGACCGAACGGGCCGAGCGAGCGCGGTACGAACCGGCCGTGCCCGGGCTCCACGCGGGGCTTCCCGTCGGCGAAGGCGAGCGTTCCCCGCGAGTACACCCGATCGACGGCGCCACGCGTGCGCCATCCCTCGAAGACGCTGTAGTCCGACCGGGAGAACCCGTTCGCGACGGACAGGTCGGTCTCGCCCTCGGTGTCGAACACGACGATGTCGGCATCCATCCCCGGCGCGATCTCGCCCTTGCCGTCGAGCCCGAAGGTGCGGGCGGGCGTGGTGGATGCCACGCGGACGAGGTCGTTGACGGTGATGCGCCCCTCGGCGACGCCCCGGTCGTAGAGGATCGCGAGACGGAACTGGATCGTCGGCAGGCCGTTCGGCATCAGCGAGAAGTCCTCGCGTCCGAGCTCCTTCTGCGTCGAGTCGAAGGAGCAGTGGTCGGTGGTGACGATCCCGAGCGTGCCGTGGCGCAGGTGCTTCCACAGCTCCTGCTGGTCATGCTCGGTGCGCAGCGGCGGCGAGCAGACGTACTTGGCGCCCTCGAAGTCGGGACGGAAGACCTCGTCGAGGGTGAGTGAGAGGTAGTGGGTGCACGTCTCGCCCAGCGCAGGAGAGTCGGCATGCTGCGCGTCCGCGATGATCTGGGCCGCCTGTGCGCACGACACATGTACGAAGAAGATCGGCCGCTCGGCCAGGCGCGCCAGCTCGATGCCGCGGTGCGTCGCCTCTGCTTCGAGGACGGCCGGACGGGACAACGCGTGGTCGTGGGGCGCCTTCTGCCCCGCGGCCAGGCGCTCGCCGATGAGCAGTTCGATGGCGTCGCCGTTCTCGGCGTGCACCTGCACCAGGCCCCCCGTCTCGCGCGTGCGTCGCAGCACCCGCAGCAGCTGGCCGTCGTCGGCCTGGAACGCGCCCTTGAAGGCCATGAAGACCTTGAGCGAGGTGACGCCGCCGTCGACCAGCTCCTGCATCTCGTCGATCGCCTGGTCCGTGGCGTCGGTGACCGCCACATGCAGTCCGTAGTCGATATAGGCCTTGCCCGCTGCTTTGCCCTTCCAGGTCTCGACTCCGGTGAGGAGGCTGCCGTCGGTCTGCAGGGCGAAGTCGACGACGGCCGTCGTGCCGCCGGCGAGGGCGGCCAGGGTGCCCGACTCGAAGTCGTCGATCGTGACGGTGCCGCTGGTGGGCATGTCGAAGTGGGTGTGCGAGTCGATCAGCCCGGGGAGGAGGAGCCTTCCTGTGACATCCACGATCTCGGCGTCGGTGTCGACGAGGTCGGCGCCGATCGCCTCGATGTGTTCATCGACGATCAGGACGTCGGCACGGAGGGAGCGCTCGGCGTTGACGATGGTTCCCCCACGGAGGATGGTCTTCTTCATTGGTGCCCCTGCGTGTCGTGGGTGAGGGGGCGGTCGCCCGCCCCCTCACGGTCGGTTTCTTTCAGCGCGATTCCGCGAGGTCCAGGTC
>JBASAE010000462.1:0-4248 GCA_049654285.1 Microbacterium sp. | reverse complement strand
GCGGTCATCGAGGGGGTCATCGAAGCTCCGATCGGGGCTGGGGCGGCGCGGCTGCGCCGCCCCAGCCTTCGGTGGATCCGGCCTGCGGGCTATTTGCAGCCGGTCAGGGCGTTGATGGTCTGGCTCGCCTCGGCTGCCGCGGCGGCCGGGTCTTCGCCACGACTGATCTTGCCGAGCATGGGCACATAGGCGTCACTGGTGATCTGCGACGCCGCGGCGACCCCGGGGAGCACGAGCCGACCGTTCGGCAGCCCGTCGAGGAACGGCGTGAGCAGTTCGTTGCCGTTCGCGACATCCGGCATGTCGGTGCGCACGGGCGGGAAGCCCGAGTCGGTCACGAACTGCCCCTGCGCGGTCTTCCCGGTCCACCACTCGAGGAAGGTCGCCGCCTCTTCCGGATGCTTCGACTTCGCCGACACCATGAACGGGACGGTGGAGATCGCCGTGACCGGGCCCGCGGATCCCTCGGGCATGGTCGTGATGCCGAAGTCGACGCCGGCGTTCGTGAAGGTCTGCACGAGCCAGGGCCCGCCGACGATCATCGCCGCCTTGCCGGTCGAGAAGAGGTTCTCCGCCGCCGGTGCGTCGAGCCCGGCGGGGCTCACCTTCTTCTTCGAGATGAGATCACCCCAGGTCGTGAACACCTCGAGGTTCTCCGGGGATTCCAGCGCCGAGCAGGAGTTCCCGTCGAGGATGTCGCCGCCGTTGGACCACTGCAGCACGGTCCAGCCGAGCGTGAAGCCGTTGTCGGGGATCGCGAAACCGGTGACTGAGCCGTCCGCGGCCGTCAGCGTGCGCGCGGCGTCTGCCAGCTCCTCGGTGGTCGCCGGCACCTCGACACCCGCGGTCTTGAGCAGTTCGACGTTATAGAACAGTGCCATGTCGGCCATGTTGGCGGGTACCGCGTACGCGGTGCCGTCACTCGTGAACGCGTCCGCGACCGCCTCCGGGAACGCGGCCATGTCGATGCCGCTGTCATCGAGCGACAGGGCGCTGCCGTTCTTGACGTACTGGAACATGACATTGGGGTCGTAGCTGGGTGTGGCGATGTCAGGCCCCTGTCCGCTCGCCCAGGCGGCAGGCAGGGTCTGCGCGATCGAGTCCCACGGCTGGATGTCCATGACGACCTCGATGTCGGGGTGCGTCGCGTTGAACTCCTTGACCAGTGCCTCGTAGGCCGGACGGTCGGAACCGGTGAAACCGGTGAGGACCGAGAGTTTCACGGGGCCGTCATCGGCTCCCCCGTCGGATGGGGCGCAGCCGGCGAGCGCGACCGCCGCGAGTGCGGCGATCCCCAGGCCGAGCGTCTTCTTGAGCATCATTGCTGCCTCCGTTTGCATTCGGAATACGTTCGCGGGTTGATCTCGAGTTACCTTTGGTGAATCGAGTTATCAGGACCATATTCGCATCTCGCTCTGGTTGTCAAGCAGGCCGCCTCGCACCCACGATCGAGTGGATGTCCCGGGCGCAGCTCGCACCGGGATACTCCGCGATCCACAGGGCAGGCGGACGCGGGGGCAGGCACCCCGCGCGGGAGGGCGGTCGGCGCCGGCAGTCAGGCGATCACGCGGTCAGGCGGTGGCGGGACTCACACCGCAACGCCCCGGAGATCACCGCTAGCGCGACGCGGCATCGCAGCCTCCCAGCGGTCGCACCGCCCGGTCGCACCCCCTGCAACACGGCCACGGCCGGTGAGCGCTGCGCGCCGACACAGAAGGGGAGCGCTGCCCATCCGCACACCGGCGACGGAGGTCGCCATCGCGGCTACGCGACCCCACGGAGCCGCGGCATCCACCCGCGGCACGCGGACCCTCACGGCTATCCGTCGCGAGGACCAGGCCGTCGAGAGCTGCGGATCGTCTCGGAGAGAGCGTCAGGCTGTCGCGACGGACGCCGTGGTGGACGGCACGACCGCGGCAGACGGCACCGCAACCGGCGCGTTGACGGCGGGCGGAGCACTCGGCACGGCGACGACCGCCGACACGGGCTCGGACGCGGCATCCGGCGCAGCGCGCCGCGCGAAGACGATCACACCACGGAGGAGACCGCCCAGCACGAGCGCGACCGGCAGCGCGGCGAGCGCGACGAAGAGCAGCCACCAGGCGCCCGCGAACGATCCCGCGAAGCTGAGCAGCACGCCGACCACCCACAAGCCCGTCGCGCCGCCGGTGAGCCCCGCGGCCCCGCGTGCGAGCGCGACACCTGCGACGACGGCGCAGAGCACGGCGATCGCCACTCCGACGACCCCGATCGGGACGAACACCGACGACAGTGTCCTCACCAACGCCAATGACGACGTCACCATCTCACGACCCCCCGTGATCTGAGGCACCCACCCCCGGCGCCTTCGGATTCAACAGTACGCAGTCTCCGGGCGCGGGGACATCATCCTTCAGAACGATCCGATATCGATCCAGAGGATGATGGAGGGTTCCGCCCTCGGCCTCAATCCCGCCCGGCGGCGTCCCGGCGCGGCGTCCGCCGGGACGGACGGAGACGACGACGCGGCGCGGAGAGCACGATGGGAATGGATGCCGTGATCACGGCGTCCACGACCATCGATCCCTCACTGGGCCCGACGACCGCGATCGGGGTCGTCTCGGTCAGGAACTCGGGGTTGACCGGCATCCGCGCCAGCCGTCGGTGCGCACTGACGTACGCCGGGACCAGCACCGCGATCGCGCCGACCCAGGCCAGCGGGTTGCTGAGCGCGACCCCGGTGAAGCCGAACAGCGCACCGAGCGCGACGGCCGCGATCACGCGCATGACCAGCTCGATCACGCCGGTGACGGTGGGGATGAGCGCCTGACCGAGGCCCTGCAGCACCCCACGGAGCACGAACAGCACGCCGAGGAAGACATAGGTCACCCCGTTGATGACGAGCATCAGGTGGGCGAGGCGCACGACCTCGTCGGATCCCCCGCCGATGAAGAGCCGCACCACGAGCGTCCCGAACCCGATCATCAGCGCACCGAGCACGAGCGAGGCGATCACCGCCATCCAGGTCGCCTGGATCACGCCCCGGCGGATGCGGTCCGGCCGTCGCGCCCCGAGGTTCTGCGCGGTGTACATGCTGGCGGCGAGACCGAGCGAGGCCAGCAGGGCGCTCGCCAGGCCGTCGACGCGGGCGGCGACAGTGTAGGCCGCGACGGCGTCCGCGCCGAGCGTGTTCAGCGCGACCTGCACGATCAGCGCGCCGATCGCGATGATCGACGCCTGGAAACCCATCGGCAGGCCGAGGCGCAGATGATCGGTGATGTCCTGCTGCGTGATCCGCCAGTCGGCGCGGTGCACGTGCAGCGCAGGCAGCCGGCGGCGCACGTACTCGAGGCACAGCAGCACCGACACGCCCTGGGCGACGACCGTCGCGAGCGCGGCACCGGCGACGCCCCAGCCGAACGGGCCGACCATGAGGATGACGAGCCCCACGTTCAGTGCGCAGGAGACCGTGAGGAAGATCAGCGGCGTGCGGGAGTCGCCGATCGCGCGGATGATCGCCGAGAGATAGTTGAAGAACATCACCGTGCTGCCGCCGAGCAGGCTGACCTGGGTGAACACGGTGGCCTCGTCGAGCAGCTCGGACGGTGTCTGCAGCAGCATCAGCAGCGGGCGCGCGATCAGGGGGCCGACGATCGTGAGCAGGACACTGGCGATGGCCGTGAGGATCGTGCCGGTGGCGACCGAACGGCGGACGCCCTCCGCATCCCGGGCGCCGAAGGCCTGTGCGGTGGGGATCGCGAACCCGCTCGACATGCCCCATGCGAACCCGATCAGCAGGAAGATCAGGCTGCCGGTCGCACCGACCGCGGCGAGCGAGTTCACTCCGAGATGCCGCCCGACGACGATCGTGTCGACGAACTGGTAGAGCTGCTGCACGACGTTGCCGATGAGCAGGGGCACGGCGAAGGCCAGGATGACGCGCCAGGGGCGTCCGGTGATGAGGATCGTTGACATGGAGACCGAGAGGAAGAGGAGGCCGGAACAGAGCAAACGGCACCGTGAGAGGTCACGGCGCCGATGTGTCCCATCGTATCGAATCGATTCGGAAGGAAGCTAGAGGAATCCTGGGTTTCGCCGTCCTCATGCCTCGCGGATGACTCCACGACGGACGGGGATCTCGCGGCGCGTTTGCCCGCCTCGCCCGGATCGTTCCGCCGGTCGGCGGATGACTCAGCGCCCCACGTAGGAGAGGTGCTGGGCGTTGTAGCGGTCGCCGGAGACGCCGACGCGGGCGGCCAGGGCATCCAG
>JBASAE010000461.1:0-6485 GCA_049654285.1 Microbacterium sp. | reverse complement strand
GTCGCCGACGGTGCCGGTGACGTCGACGATCCCGGTGATCGAGGTGGACGAGTAGGCGTCGCCCCGACCGTCGATACCCCGTCCTACCGTCGATACCCCGCCTTACCCACGTCGGTAAGGCGGGGTGTCGACGGCAATGCGGGGTGTCCCGGGGCGTGCGCCTCTGGGCCCGGAGACGCTACGGCGCGGTCCGGCTGTCGACGGAGAGGCGGATCTCGAAGCGGTCCGCCCTGATCAGCGCGGTGCCGACCTCGACGACGCGGTCCTCGTCGTCGTACGTCGTCACCTCGGCGTAGAAGGCGACGGTCTTCGCCGGCACCCCCAACTGTGCGGCGTCGTCGGGGGAGAGCTCGGCGATCGTGATCCGGCGGTCGGCGCGCACGACGATGCATCCGTACGCGTCGCGGAGATGGTCGCGGATCGAGATGGACTCGAACGGGGCCTTGTCCAGTTCCGGGAACCGGTCGAGCGAGAGGAAGGTGTGCTCGATCGCCAGGGGGACGTCGTCGGCGGTGCGGACGCGGTGCAGATGCACGACGGGTCTGCCGGGGGAGACCTGGAGCTCGGTCGTGAGCGGCTTCTTCGCGGGGACGACCACGGCCGATGCGGACGCAACCCCGGGGACCATCCCCAGCGCGGCGATCTCGCGGGAGAACGAGGGAAGCACGGGGCCGATCGGAACCCGGGGCTCGGCGACGAAGGTGCCCTTGCCGATCTCCCGCGTCACGCGCCCGGACCGGGCGAGCTGCTCGATCTGGTTGCGGACCGTCATGCGGGCGACGCCGAGCCGTTCGGCGAGCACCCGCTCGGAGGGGAGCATCGCGCCGACCGGCAGCTCGCTGAGGAGTGCGTCCAGCTTGTCGTAGAGCTGTTTGCCCTTCGGGCCCTCGGATGTCAGCTTCCCCAGGCGATCGGGGGAGGCGACCACTCGGTTCGACATCGGTGTGCTTCTCCCTCCCGCCGTGGCGACTCTGGTGTTCACCATACATTCACGTCGAGAGGGTCTTGCCCGACGATCGCAGAATGGTATAGTCCATTTGTGATCATCCGCACTCCCGGATCCCTGGCCCGATGATGGCCGCCGCGCCCCGCCTCCGCCGCGGCCGCCGTCAGGCAGGCCCGGCGTGGATCTCGCCCGCGGTCCTCATCATCTTCGTGGTGATCGCCTTCCCCGCCGCGTACTCGATCTGGCTGTCCTTCATGCGCACCAACCAGATCGGTCAGATCAAGGGGTTCGCCGGGCTCGACAACTACGCGGCGCTGTTCCGTGAGCCGGTGTTCGGCCACGTCGCGCTCAACACCATCACCTGGCTGGTGGTCGTCGTCGCGGCCACGATGCTGCTGTCCCTCGCCCTCGCGACCTTCATGAACGCCCAGCCCCTCGGCGAGCGGTTCCTGCGGTTCTCGCTGATCGTCCCCTGGGCGTCCGCGCTCGTCATGACGAGCACGGTGTGGCGGTTCATCCTCGAGGGCCGTTCCGGGCTGCTCAACCGCGTGCTCAACGATCTCGGTGTGATCTCCGGGTACCCCGACTGGTTCAAGGATCCCTCGCGCGCCTTCCTCTCGGTGATGGTGGTGGGCGTCGTGACCTCGATACCCTTCACCACCTACGTCCTGCTCGGCGGCCTGAAGACCGTCCCGGCGGACCTCATCGAGGCCGCGGCGATCGACGGCGCCAGCCCGTGGCGCACCTGGAAGAGCATCATGCTCCCGTCGATCAGGCCGACGATCTTCGTCGCGATGGTCCTGAACCTCCTGCACGTCTTCAACGCGTTCACGATCATCTGGGTGATCACCGGGGCCAGTGCGGGGAACATCGCCGACACGACGATCACCTGGCTGTACAAGATCGCCTTCACGGTGCAGCTCGACATGGGGAAGGCTGCGGCGCTGGGCGCGCTCAACTTCCTCTTTCTGCTGGCGGTGATCGTCGGCTACATGGCCGCATCGCATCCTCTGGACGACGACCGGGTGCCGGGCACCGCATCGCGGGCGTTCGGGTCCCTGCGGGACTCGGCCGGCGACGCGATGATCCGCTGCGGGCTGTGGCTCCGCAGGATCGCCATCCCCTTCGCGCCCATGTGGCGGGCGGTCGTGCGTGCTGCGCGTCGGCCGCTCGGCGCGACCATCGCGATCCTGATCGGGCTCTTCTTCCTCGCGCCCTACCTCGTCATGTTCCTCTCCTCCCTCAAGAGCACCGGCGAGCTGTGGGCGATGCCGGCCACCTATCTGCCCTCCGAGTGGCATTGGGAGAACTACATCGAGGTGTGGCGCAAGATCGACCTCGCCGACTACTTCCGCGTGAGTCTGACCGTGGCGTCGCTGACCACCGTGCTCGTGCTGATCGTCGCCCTGCCCGCCGCCTACATCGTCTCCCGCACGCGGTTCCGTGGCCGCACGGCCTTCCTGGGTCTGATCCTCGTGACCCAGATGTTGCCCGGCGTAGCCGTGGTCATCGGGGTCTACCGGGAGGCGATCCTCTTCGACGCCCTCGGTGAGTACTGGTTCATCGTGCTGGTCAACACGGCGTTCAACCTCGCGTTCGCGATCTGGCTGTTCTTCGCGAACATCGCCTCCGTGCCGGCCGAGCTGGACGAGGCCGCGACCATCGACGGACTCGGCAGGCTCGGCATCCTCATCCGGGTGATCGCCCCGTTGATCACGGGCGGGATCGTGACCGTGATCGTCTACACGTTCATCGGCGTCTGGAACGAGTTCCTCCTCGCCCTGACGGTGTTCAACGACCCCGCCCGGCATCGCGTCGTGATCACCGTCGGGATCAACAAGTTCGTCGGCGTCTTCGAGACGAACTACCAGTACCTGTTCGCGGCCTCGCTCATGGCGATCGTCCCCGCGGTGATCCTCTTCGCGCTGATCGAACGCCGGCTGGTGGGCGGCCTCACCGCAGGAGCCGTCAAATGACCGCGATCCGCACCGACCACATGCCCCCGCAGGAACCGAGAATCAAGGAGAACCGATGAAATCCCACAAGATCGTTCCCGTACTGGCGGGAACAGCCGTACTGCTCGCCGGGTGCTCCGGCGCGCCCACAGGGGAGGACCCCGCCGCCCCCGAGAAGCAGGCCGACTCGATCTCGATCGTGCTCGCCCAGTACTCGACGAACACGCAGGGGCATTGGGAGAAGATCATCGAGGACTTCACCAAGGACCACCCGGACGTCAAGGTCGACCTGCAGGTCCTCGACTGGGGCGCGCTCACCCCCACCGTCAACACGCTGATCCAGACCCAGCAGTACCCCGACATCCTCAACTTCGGCAACTGGGCCAGCTACGCCGCGGAAGACCTCCTGTACCCGGCATCGGATGTGCTCTCGTCGACGGTGATGGACGACTTCCTGCCGGCGTTCGCGGAGAACTCCCAGCTCAAGGGCACCCAGTTCGCGATGCCGATGGTGGCGTCGGTCAACGTGCTCTACTACAACGAGGACATCCTCGGGGAGGCGGGCATCGCGGCGCCTCCGAAGACCTTCGACGAACTGCTCAGCCAGTGCGAGAAGATCAAGGCGCTTCCCGGCGACATCGCCACCTACGGTCTCGCGCTCGGCGCGGTCGGCGGAACGGCCGAGGCGACGCTGTGGACCTATTCCGGAGGAGGCGCCTACTTCGACGACGGCGAGTGGGTCATCAACAGCGACACCAACGTCGACACCTTCGACTACCTGAAGAAGCTCACCGAGCAGGGCTGCACGCAGCCGAACCCCGGGCAGACGAACACCGGAGACGGCACCTTCCCGCTGTTCCAGCACGGCAAGGCCGCCATGGTGTACGCCACGCTCGGGAACAGCCCCGCCTTCATGGGGCCGATCACGGAGGCGGGTCTCAAGGTCGGCACGACCACGCACCCCACCGCGAACGGTGCCGAGCCGCTCACCCTCGGCATCCAGGACAACCTGCTCGCGTTCAAGAAGCCGGGGAACAAGGAGCTCGTCGCCGACCTGCTGGCCCGCTACTACGAGCCCGAGCGGTACGCGGAGCTCGCGAAGCTGGAGGGGCTCTTCCCGACCACGCACTCGGCGCTCGACATCACTCTGAAGGACCCGGAGAGCGGCCTCACACCGGCGGATCTCGAGCTGATGGAGAAGTCGAGGTTCTACCCGACGTCGCAGCCGGCGTGGACGGCGGTGAACGCGCGTATCAAGTCCGACATCGGGCTGACGGTCACCGACGGGTCCGACGTGCGCGCGACCCTGAACGCGCTGCAGGACGTCGCAGCCGCCGGATGATCGGGACGGGAGCAGGTGCGCATGGCGCTGCGCCACCCACCTGCTCCCGACCGGGATCGACCGTCGAGAGGGAAGCGAGCAGGAGGAAGGTGAGCGGGATGCCGGAACGCATCAGGATCGTGCACGTCTCGGATCTGCATCTCGAGCCCGCGGGGGAGGAGCAGTACGCCGGGCTGGCGGACCGTCTCGGCAGGATCACGGAGGTGATCGCCGGGCTCGACCCCGATCTCGTCGTCGCCACCGGCGATCTCACCAACCGGGGCGCGAGCATCCCGGAGCACTTCCTGCTGGCCGAGCGCTGGCTCGCCGGGCTCGGCGCGCCGTACCTCGCGCTTCCGGGCAACCACGACCTGGGGGCGAACCGTGCCCGTGGCCTGTCTGCCCCGCTGCACGAGCGCTACGAGGAGGGCGCCTACTCGGACAGCGGGTTCGCCGCCGTCTTCGGCCGGGAGGCCGTCGTGCGGCGAGAGGCGGGATCGCTGACCATCATCGGGTTCGCCCTGCGCGAGCACGACGTCGACGGGGTGCTCGACCGCATCGACGGGATGCTGGAGACGATCGACGGCCCGGTGCTGCTCGCCGGCCACTATCCGTTCGTCGACACGCGTGTGTGGGGCAGTGACGAGCCGTTCGGCGCGACGGGGTACATCGACGCCGTGGCATCCCGCGCGGCGGGGCTCATCGCACGCAGACCGCAGGTGATCGCGTATCTCTGTGGGCACGTGCACCTCACATCGGCCCGTCCGATCGGGAAGCGGTGCCTTCAGCTCACCGCCGGCGGACTCGGGCCGGGGGCCGCCGCCCTCCGCATCTACGACTGGGACGGCGAGACGCTGTCGTTCTCGACGCTGGACACCGAAGGCCCGCGCGTCTTCTGGGAGTCCGGCATCGAGGCGGCACGCGCCGACCCGTATTTCTCACAGGGCCTCGACGGCGAGCGGGAAGGCATCTGGCCCCCGCGCTTCATCGGATCAGGATCCGAAGACAAGGAACTCACATGACCCCTCGACTGCTGGACTGCTCGGCATCGGATTTCATCGCGATGGACAAGCCGGCGCTGCTGCACGCCATCAGATCGGCTGAGGGCCGCACCCTGCTGTGCGAGACCGCATCGCTGATGGAGCCCCTGATCCCCGGAATCACCAATGCCGAGGTGGCGGCCAGCCTCGGGGCCGATCTGCTGCTGCTCAACTTCTTCGACGTCGAGCGGCCCGCGGTGCGGGGCATCCCCGACGGGACGGCGCCGGATGAGGTGATCGCGAGGCTCAAGCAGCTCACAGGGCGACCGATCGGGATCAACCTGGAACCGGTCGACGAGAAGTACGCCCCCGCGGAGGGGGACCCGTATCACGTCCCGTCCGGGCGGGTGGCGACTCCTGCGAACGCCCGGCGAGCGGCCGAACTCGGCGTCGACATCATCGTGCTCACCGGCAACCCCGGAGCGGGCGTCAGCAACGAGACCATCGCGGACGCGTTGCGCACCATCAGCGATGAGGTCGGCGACCGGGTCATCCTCGCCGCGGGCCGGATGCACGCCGCTGGCGTGTTCGGCGCCCCGGAGGCGGGGCTCCTCGACGAGGGCGATGTGGATGCCTTCGTCGAGGCCGGTGCGGACATCGTGCTCCTCCCGGTGCCGGGGACCGTCCCGGGCGTCACCCCGGAGCTGGTCCGGCGGCTCATCGCGCGCGCCCACGCCGGCCGGGTCCTGGCGATGACGACGATCGGCACCTCGCAGGAGGGCGCCGACGAGGCGACGATCCGGCAGTTCGCGCTCGCGGCGAAGATCGCCGGGGCCGACCTGCATCACATCGGAGACGCCTGCTACAGCGGGATCGCGTCGCCGGAGAACGTGCAGGCGTACTCGATCGCCATCCGGGGGAGACGGCACACCCTCGCGCGCATGGCGCGATCCATCCAGCGGTAGGCGATCCGATCGTCGGGAGGAGAGGCCCGTGTCAGGGGTACACCGTAGGCTTGTCGGGTGACCACAGCCCTCTATCGCCGCTACCGGCCTGAGAACTTCGGGGAGATGATCGGTCAGTCCCAGGTGACCGATCCGCTCATGACCGCGTTGCGCGGCGACCGGGTGGGTCACGCGTATCTGTTCTCCGGCCCGCGCGGCTGCGGCAAGACCACCTCCGCCCGCATCCTCGCGCGCTGCCTGAACTGCGCCGAGGGGCCGACCGACACCCCCTGCGGCGTGTGCCCGAGCTGCGTCGAGCTGTCCCGCAGCGGCGGGGGC
>JBASAE010000460.1:0-1764 GCA_049654285.1 Microbacterium sp. | reverse complement strand
CGGATGTGCGCGCGCTCTGGTCGTAGACGCCGGTGGTGACGATGCATCCGTTGGTCTGGTCCTCGTAAGCGGTCTCGGCGATCGTCTCCGCCTTCTTCGCCGTGAAGTCCGGATGCCCCGGGAGCGTGTTCACGACGACCGTGTCCATCCCCTCCGGCATCGCCTCGCCGGCGGCGTAGGAGAACGGGCGCGTGTCCCATCCTTCGGCGGTGGTCGGTGCCGACGGAGCGGCCGAGGAGGCCGCCGCCGAGGGGGCCGGCGACGGCGGAGCGGATGCCGTCCCGCCGGGATCGGATGCGGGAGCCGCACCGCAGCCCACGACGACGAGCACGGCGCCCGTCATGAGCGCGAGGTCGCGGACGCGCGCGACGGTCCTGCCGGTGAACCTCATGGATATCCCCCCAGATACGGCGGTCGCGACGCTCGTACGCGTCTCCGACCGCGTACCGACTCTACCGGGGGGCGGGGGTCGCTCCGGGATGCCCAGCGATCGCGGCTGCGACCCGGAAGACGGTGGCGCGGTCCGCGGGGATCCCGAACCGGGAGGCCTCCCCGCCCTCGTCCGCGGCCGTCGGCGGGATCAGACCCGGACCGGTCGCTCCGCGGCGATCGAGGCGTGCCTCGTCCGGTTCTGCGCGATCCACTCGAGGTCCACCTCGTGTCCGAGCCCGGGCACGCGGGGCACCTGCACGACGCCGCCCTCGGCGCGGACCGGCGGGACGATGACGTCCCGGGCATAGTACTTGTCGGATCCGGAGACGTCAGACGGATAGGTGAAGTGAGGCAGCGACGAGATCGCGACATTGGCCGCGCGTCCGATGCCGAACTCGTGCATCCCCCCGCACCAGGCGAGGATCCCGGCGTTCTCGGCGAGGTCGTGCGCGTTGCGCGCGACCGAGAGGCCGCCCATCCGGGAGACCTTGATGTTCAGCGCCCGCATCGCGCCCAGCTCCAGCGCGGTACGGACGTCCCCGAGTTCGACGATCGACTCGTCCAGGCACACCGGCACCTCCATGCGCGCCTGGAGCCGCGCATGGCCGAGGAAGTCCCGGACCGCGAACGGCTGCTCGATCATCGCCAGCCCCAGGCCGTCCAGCCCGGTGAGCACGTCGAGGCCCTCGTCGTCCGAACGATAGACGGCGTTCGCATCGACGTGCAGCGTCAAGCCGGGGAAGGCGTCCCGGACGGCACGGACCGGCTCGACATCCCATCCCGGTGCGATCTTCAGTTTCACACGCCCGTAGCCGGCGTCCACCTGCGCGGCGACGACGCCCAGCAGCTCGTCGATCGTCGACTCGATGCCCAGCGACACCCCTGTCACGACCTCCGTGCGGGTGCCGCCGAGCGCGGCCGCGAGCGACACGCCTTCCGTGGCGGACCACAGGTCCCACACCGCCCCGCTGCATCCGGCCTTGGCGAACTCGTTCCCCCGCACCCGGGCCCATGCGTCGTCCATCTCGTCGGGGTGATCCCAGACCGCGTCCAGCATGCGCGGGACGAGATGGTCACGGATGATCGCCCACGCGGTGCGCGTGGTCTCCGCGCCGAAGTACGGGTCCGACGGTGTCGCGACCTCCCCCCAGCCGATCCGCCCTTCGGCATCCTCGACCTCGACGAGGATGTGGGTCAGCTCGCTCTTGCGATGCGAGCTGGTCTGGAACTCGTGGACCAGGGGCATGCTCACCTCGTGCAGCCCCACACGCATGATCTTCACGGGCTCCTCCGTTCCTCGTCGGTCGACACGTACAGGTCCAGCTCACGCTG
>JBASAE010000459.1:0-8152 GCA_049654285.1 Microbacterium sp. | reverse complement strand
CTGTGCCTGTGCAGGGGTGGCGGTCATGCCGGCACCGCCTCGGGGGCCGCGTGCTGCGCGGTGCCGGGCGACGCCGGCTGCATCGCGGCGATCCGCTCATCGGTGGCGGCGATCGTCCGGTAGTCGGACTCCTCTGCGCCGAGGCGCAGATAGCGCACCCGGTCGAACAGGGATGCCGCGGTGTGCAGCGGGTCGGCCTCGGTCGTGAAGACGGCAGCCGCCTCGCGGGAGATGGCCTGCGCGGTGGCGCCGGGGGCCGGGGCGATGAGATCGCGTTCGAGCAGGGCGCGGGCGAGAGCACGGAAGCGCACGATGACCGCCTCGTCCCAGTCGCCGTCGCGGGCCGCGCGTTCGGCGTCGGCACGCAGCTGTGCCGCAGTGCGGTCATCGGGTGCGCCGAGCAGATCGGAGCGGCGGCGCACCGAGCGGGGTGAGCGCGGTCTGCCCCAGACGAGCAGCGCGACGACGAGGGCCGCCACGATGACGCCGACCACGATGATCGTGGCGACGGGAGCGACGCCGCCCGCCAGCTCGGGATCGAGCAGGTTCGCGAAGAAGTCCTGGATCGCGCGGGCGATGCGGTCGAACAGGGTGGGTTTGGCCGCCTGGTAGATCGACTTGGCGAGCTCTTCCTCGGCCTGCCGGCGTGCGTCGTCGCCGTCGGGCACGAACACGTCGGCGAGCGGGGTGAGGATCATTCGTCGCCGCCGGGTGCCGCCCACGGGCTCTCCGAGGCGGGAGGGATCGGCCTCGTCGGGCCGGCCGGCGGCGGCGTCGCCGGGGCACCAGGACCGGTCTGACCGCGGGGCGGCGCCGGCGGTGCGGCGGGGCCGGAGTAGGACGGAGGCGTGGAGTACGCGGTGGGGTACGCGGTGGTGGGGTACGCCTCGGTCGGGTATCCGCTGGTCGGGGAGGTCTCCGTCGGGTACGGCGCCGTGGGATGTCCGTCGCTCGGGTAGGGCGTCGTCGTCTGCGGGCCCGCCGGATAGCCCTGCGTCGAATATGGCTGTGTCGGGTAGTAGCCCTGCACCGGGTAGCCCTGCACGGGGTATCCCTGTGTCGGGTACCCCTGAGCGGGGTGTCCCGCGGGCTGGCCCGGTGCGCCGTAGTAGCCCGCCGCCGGATAGCCCGCAGCGCCGGGCGCGTACCCGTAGCCGTACGCGGGCGCCTGCGGACGCGGTGGCGGGTCCTTCGTCACCGCGCGGGCGGGGTCGACCCGATACGGGTCGCCGAGCTGCTCATCGGTCCACCCGAGGGCATCGCGCTCGGTGAAGGCGATCAGCGTCTGGTCCAGCGCCTCATACCGCATGCGCGCGTCGATGTAGATGAGCGTCGCCGCCGCACACTGCACGACGACGGCGACGGCCTGCAGCGCGAACACGAGCACCTGCGGAAGCACACCCGTGACGATGGCCGAGGTGATGTTCGCGACGTCCGAGGAGCCGGTCGGCGCGAGCGTGCCCACGAGCAGCATGCTGACGAACATCCCGGGGACCGCGACCGCGTTCGCTGCGAACGACATGATCACGCTGATCAGGAAGATCACGCCGAGCGCGACCCAGAAGCGTCCGCGGGTGAGGCGCCAGGATCGCACGAGGGCGCCGCGGATGCTCTCGCGTTCGAGCACCAGGATGCTGGGCACGAGCAGCAGCTTGGTGCCCAGCCACACCATCGCGGGGATCATGAGCAGGAGCAGGAGGAAGACCGTGAGGAAGGCGATCGCGGTGCCCGCGGAGAAGCCGCTGCTCATCCCGACCGCGAGGATCACGCCCACGGCGATCGCGAACAGGCCGATCACGGCGACGGCCTGCAGCAGCGCGTATCCGATCAGCCGGGTCAGCGACGGCCGCACCTTGCGCCACAGCACGCCGAGCCGCGCTGTGCGGCCCACTGCGGCGAAGCTGATCTCGGCCGCGACGATGCCCTGCATGACCGCGTTCAGCGAGAGGGTCGCCAGCCCCAGCACGATCCCTGCCACGATGTTGATCGCGATGGTTCCGGCCTGGATGGTCGAGAAGTCGTCCGAGCCGGGGGAGACCGAGGAGAGGCGGGCGAAGCTCGCCGCCAGCACCAACGTCATCACGCCGCCGACGACCAGCAGCGAGACGAGCTGCACGGCGCAGGCGAAGCCGAGCAGCACCTTGGGGTTGTGTCGCAGGGCAGAGAACGGCCGGCCCAGCAGCATCCCGAACGTCAGGGGATGCAGCGGGATGGCTCCCTTCTTCGGGGCCGGGGTCCACGCCTGGCTCATCCGCACTCCCTCCCTCGTGCCCTCCCATCGTGTCACATGGCCCGAGCTCCAGACCGCTCATCAGGAGGCGGATGTGCGCGTTGCTTACGGGCGGGATCGCGTCTCAGCGACCCACGGGAGATGTCGCCACGGAGGAGTCGCCGGAGAGCCAGCGCAGCCACCGGGCATCCGGATCGCCCTCGAGCACCAGAGCGCGCACGAGCAGGGTCAGCGGGATGCAGAGGATCGCGCCGAGCGGGCCGATGACGAAGGTCCAGAACGCCACCGAGACGAAGCTGAGCGTGAGGCTCAGGCTCACCGCGTCGCTGACGAACTTCGGCTGTACGAGCACCTGCAGGGTGACGTTGACGACGATGTACATCGCGACCACGCCGAGCATGAGCGGCCAGCCGCCCACCACGAGCGCGAGGATCGCCGGCGGGACGAGGCCGATGACGAAGCCGATGTTGGGCACGAAGTTCGTCACGAACGCGAGGATCGCCCAGACCAGCGGCGCCGGGACGCCCATGGCCCACAGTGCCAGACCGTCGACCACCGCGACGATCGCGCCGAACACCGCGTTGATCACGAAGTACCGGCGCACGTTGCGGCAGTAGTCGCCGAAACGTGTCATGGCGGACGCCGCCTCCGGACCGTACAGGGTGGTCGCCCGGCCGTACCGCGAGGCGTCCGCGGCCATGAAGATCATGTACGCGCAGACGAAGAACAGGGCGGTGAGCACGCCCACCGTGCTCCCCGCGAACGACTGGACGATCCCGAGGATCGCCCCGGGGGTCAGGACGCCGGAGAGGAGGTCCGCATCGACGCCCAAGCCGGTGAGCCATCCGGCCACGGCCTCGACGGTGGTCATCAGCTCATCGGAATAGCCCACCACCATGCGCGTGAACTGCACGCCGGCGTACACGAGGAGCGCCGCCAGGGCGGCCAGCACGACGTATCCGATCACGATCACGGCTGTCGTCGCGGCCCAGCGCGGCCAGCCGGCCCGCTCCAGCGGATGGCGCAGCGGATGGCAGATGATCACCAGCACGGCGGCGAGCGCGAGCGGCGCGAACAGGTCGCGCGCGGCGTGAAGGCCGGCGAGGGCGATGACGGAGGCCGCCAGGATGCTCACGATCCGGAGGGTCGGCGACATCCCGGAGACGGGGGGAGTCGGTGCGGTCATGCGGGGTGATCCTCTCGGGGAGCCGGGCCGATCGGCGGAGCCGTCGGTCTCATCCTCGCGCATGCGTGCGATTCCCGAGCCCTCTCGGGTTCGTTCAGTAAGCTGTGACGAGTTGCGGTCGTCCTGGGGAGACCTCGCGGCGCCGCACCCGCGTAAAGAGATTGTTGAGGCTGGGCGGATATGACGTCACGCATCCTCGTGGTCGACGATGACACGGCACTCGCCGAGATGATCGGGATCGTGCTGCGCACCGAAGGGTTCGACGCCCTGTTCTGCGCCGACGGTGCGGAGGCGGTCGACCAGTGGCGCGCCGAGCGTCCTGACCTCGTGCTCCTCGATCTCATGCTCCCCGGCATGGACGGCATCGAGATCTGCACCCGGATCCGCGCAGAGTCCGGCGTGCCGATCATCATGCTCACCGCGCGCAGCGACACCTCCGACGTGGTGCGCGGCCTGGAGGTCGGCGCCGACGACTACATCGTCAAGCCCTTCAACCCGAAGGAGCTCGTCGCCCGCATCCGCACCCGTCTGCGCCCCGCCCCGCAGGCCACCAGCGAGGTGCTCCGCATCGGCGACCTGGTGATCGACGTCGACGCGCACGAGGTGCGCCGTGGCACCGCGCCGATCGCGCTCACGCCCCTCGAGTTCCAGCTGCTCGTCGCCCTGGCCTCCAAGCCGCAGCAGGTGTTCTCCCGCGAGATGCTGCTCGAGCAGGTCTGGGGCTATCACTACAAGGCCGACACCCGGCTGGTCAACGTGCACGTGCAGCGGCTGCGCTCGAAGGTCGAGCTCGACCCCGACAACCCCAAGATCGTGATGACCGTGCGCGGCGTGGGCTACCGCGCCGGCACCGCCTCATGAGCGGCCGATGACGGCGACGAGCACCACGGTCGCGCAGGTGTCGTCCTGGCGCGACTGGAGGAGCTGGCCGCAGCAGGTGAACAGGCTGTGGCAGCATTCGATGCGGTTCCGCACGATCGCGATCACGCTGCTGCTGACCTCGCTCGCGATCCTCGTCACCTGCGTGACCATGGCCCTGGTCATCCAGAACGACCTGTTCGAGTCACGGAAGAACGACGCGCTCCAGAAGGCCAACCGGGCCGTGACGGCGGCCCAACGCATCCTCGACTCCAGCGAGGTCGGCGACGACCGCGCCGCGATGCAGTCGTTGTGGCTGCAGCTGCAGACCGAGATCGCGCAGACCGCCGCGACCGACCGGGTCACGGCGGCGCCGATCGACCGACAGACCACCGGCTTCGTGCCGGGCGGGTTCACCAGCGGCGGACTCACGGTCGATCAGCTCAGCCCGGACCTGCGCGCCCGGGTGGCCGAGTCCTTCACCCCTCCGCGGCAGCATTACCAGTCGATCGGACTGAGCGCCCAGAACGGCGTCGAGCCGGGCATCGTCGTCGGCCAGCCGCTCACCATGCCGGGCGTCGCCACCTATGAGCTGTACGTCGCCTACGACCTCGGCGACGCCGACGAGACCCTGCTGTTCGTGCAGCGCACGCTGTGGGTCGCCGGGCTCGCCCTGGTCGCGATCGTCGCGGCGATCTCCTGGCTCGTGCTGCGCGCGGTGTCGGTGCCCATCGTCGAGGCCGCCGAGACCAGCGCCCGTCTGGCGTCCGGAGACCTCGGCGTGCGGCTCGAGGTGCGCGGGCAGGACGAGATGGCCGTCCTCGCCCGCTCGTTCAACGCGATGGCCGACAGCATCGAGGCGCAGATCAAGGAGCTCGGCGAACTGTCGCTGGTGCAGCAGAGGTTCGTGTCGGACGTCTCGCACGAGCTGCGCACGCCGCTGACCACCATCCGGCTCGCCGCGGAGATGATGAACGACAACCGCGACGGGTTCGACCCCACCACGGCGCGCACGGCCGAGCTGCTGCACACCCAGGTGCAGCGTTTCGACACCCTGCTCGCCGATCTCCTCGAGATCAGCCGCTATGACGCGGGATCCGTGCAGCTCGAGCTCGAGGCGACGGCCCTCGCCCAGCTCGCGGAGGAGATCGTCGACCAGATGCGTCCGCTCGCGGAGCGGCACGGCACCGAGCTGCGTCTCGTCGCGCCGGGCGGCTACTCGCCGGTCGACATGGATCCGCGTCGTGTGCGCCGCGTGCTGCGCAACCTCGTCGGCAACGCGATCGAGCACGGCGAGGGCCGCCCCATCGTGCTCACCGTCGACAGCAACCAGCACGCGGTCGCGGCGGGTGTGCGCGACTTCGGCCTCGGGATGCGGCCGGAGGACACCGTGCACGTGTTCGACCGCTTCTGGCGCGCCGATCCCTCGCGCAAGCGCACCATCGGGGGCACCGGCCTCGGACTCTCGATCGCGCTCGGCGACGCGCGGCTGCACGGCGGCACGCTGGAGGCGTGGTCCGAGCCCGGCGTCGGCACGAACTTCGTGCTGACCATCCCGCGGCATCCGGGTGGGCTCACCGGCCCCAGCCCGGTGCCGCTCGAACCCGCCGAGACGCTGGCCGATCTCGGCACCTTCACCCAACCCATCCCCCTCGACGATCCCGGGGCGCTCACCGAGGACGGGGCCGTGGTGCCGGAGGACGACGGCGTGGGCCCCGAACCGGAGGGGGATCGACCATGACCCGTCTGCGTCGACTGGCGCTCGTCCTCGTTACCGGGATGCTGCTGCTCACCGCCTGCTCGGGGCTGCCCACCTCGGGTCCGGTCAGCGTCGGGCTCGAACTGGGCGACACCCCGGACGACCCCTACTTCACCCAGGTCGCCGACGGCCCGGTGAAGGGCGCGAGCCCTGAGGCGATCGTCGCCGGGTTCCTCGACGCGGCGGTCACGCCCACCGACAACTGGCAGGTGGCCCGGCGCTTCCTCACCCCGAAGTTCGCCCCCGACTGGAAGCCGAACGAGGGGGTGACGATCGACAGCTCGGCCGCCGATCGCACCATCTCGTCGGACGTCACAGGGGACGACGAGGACGCCACCTCGGCCGCGGTCGAGGTGCGGCTCGAGACGGTCGTCGCGAACGTGGACGCCACGGGCGCATATGCGCCCGCGACGGGCTCGACCCAGCCCGCCACTTTCCGGCTGTCGCGGGAGAAGGGAGGGGAGTGGCGCATCGCCGAGGCCCCGGACGGCATCGTGCTCGACCGCGTCATCTTCCCCCGGGTGTACAACCCGTACTCGCTGCAGTTCTTCGATCCGGCGTGGACGCACGTCGTGCCGGACGTGCGTTGGTTCCCGCGACGCGGCACGATCGCGACCACGCTCACGCAGGCGGTCATCGACGGGGCGCCGAGCCCCTGGCTCGCCGACGGGGTGCGCAGCGCGTTCACCGGAGAGGTCGGACTGGCCGTGAGCGCCGTGCTGGTCGACCCCGCACAGGTCGCCGACGTCGCGCTGACGAGGCCGGCGCTGGTGCTGGATGCGACGAGGCTCGCGCGCATGCGCACCCAGCTGGAGGAGACCCTCAAACCGCTGGGCATCACGGAGGTGCGTCTCACGGTCGACGGTCGGTCCCTGGACGCCGGCCGGGTGACGCTCGACCAGGTGGTCCCCGAGCCCGGCACCCTCGTGCTCACCGAGAAGGGGTTCGGCATCGGAGAGCAGCTGACTCCGGTGGGGCAGATCACCGCGCAGCTCGCGAAGATCCCTGAACCGATCACGGCGATCGACGTCGCCGCCGACGATTCGCAGGCCGCGGTGCAGCTGGGCTCGGGCGACGTCCACCTGGTGAGCGCCGGAGCCAACGACCAGCTCGACGGCCGCTCCGGGCTCATCGCGCCCTCGCTCGACCCGTTCGGCTACGTCTGGACGGTGCCGCGCGATCAGCCCGGCGCCCTGATGGCGATCGGCGCGGACGTCGTCGAGCACCCGATCGCGCACGCCTGGCAGGATGCGTCGGGCATCAGCCAGCTGCGCGTCTCGCCGGACGGCGCCAGGGTCGCCGCGGTGATCACGAGCGGGGGAGCGCGCAAGGTCGTCGTCGCGGCGGTGGTCCGTGACGACAAGGGCGTGCCGACCCAGCTCGGCGAGCCGCAGCAGCTCAGCCGCCTGCCCGCGGCCGCACAGGGCCTCGGCTGGCTGGGCGGCGACTCGCTCGTGATCCTCGACGATGCGAACGACCCGATCCTGATCACGCAGCAGATCGGCGGGCCGGCCTCACAGAAGCCCGCCCCGGCGGGTTCGGCGTCGCTCTCCGGCGCGCGCTCGGCCCCCGGGGTGCGCGTCCTCACTTCGACGGGTGTCGTCTTCGCCCAGCGCGGATCCACCTGGCAGGAGGCGGTGGAGGGCGTGCTGGTGCTCGGAACGCGGGCCGGGCAGTAGTCCGATCCCTTCCTTCGCACGCCGCACTCGTCGTGCACAGGAGGGCGCATGAGGTGAGGTGCGCACAGGACGGGGGATCGGGCTGTCCGCGCTGATCCGGACGGACAGGATCGGGACATGACGTCGTCTCCGATCCTGAGCGAGATCCTCGCCTTCCTGCTCGCCGCGGAATGCTCCGGCTGCGATGCGCCGGGCACCCTGCTGTGCACGGCATGCCGCAGGGCCCTCAGGGCGGAACCGCTGACCGTGCACACCCCGGGCGGACTCAGGGTGCATGCGGCGCTGAGGTTCGACGCCGTGCCGGCCCGATGCATCCGACGGCTGAAGGAGGATGGCCAGACCCTGCTCGCGCGTCCGCTGGGACGGGCGTTGTCCGAGGCGCTCGCCGAGGCGTTGTCCGAGGTGTGGGGCCGGGAGCCGTCGGCGACGCCGGGCGGGGC
>JBASAE010000458.1:0-4122 GCA_049654285.1 Microbacterium sp. | reverse complement strand
CGTGCGCGGCGTGGTGATCGACAGCATGGGGCTTCCCGCCGATCAGCAGATCGACGTCGAGGCGTCGGGACTGCTGCTGCCGCAGGTCGTCGCGGGGCGGCTCGACGAGCTGCGCCTGTCGAGCGAGGACGTGGCGATCGGCGGGCTCAGCGGCGCGGTACGGGTCGACGCGACCGGCGTCCCGCTGCGCGGCGGCGAGATCGCCTCGGCGAACGGCACGGTCACCCTCGACCGGGAGCAGTTCGCCGCCCTGGTCGACAAGGCAGGTCTCCCCATCGAGAAGGTCGAGCTGGATGCGCCGGACGTCACGGTCGCCGGGAGCATCCCGGTGTTCGGGATGTCGGTGCCGCTGGCGCTGCGGGTCACCCCGGGGGCGGATGCCGGGGAGCTGCTGCTCACGCCCGTGTCGGTCTCCATCGCCGGAGCGGATGTCGATCTCGGCGATCTGGCGGGCAGGCTCGGCCCGCTCGGCTCGGGCCTGGCGCAGACCCAGCGGATCTGCATCGCCGACCGCCTTCCCGCGGGGATCACCCTCACCGGGCTGAAGGTCGCCGGGGACCGGGTGATCGCCGATGTCGCGGTCGACGGGCGGATCGCGGTCGACGGGGACCTGCTGCAGAACGGGACCTGCTGACCGCTGTCATGGGGGCGGGGCGCGCCGCACGGGTGCCATAGAATCGGGGGAACCTCGCCGGATGCGACATCGCCCCGAGGATCCCTTCCACGATTGGTGCCAGGCCCCGTGCATTCCACCTCATCCGAGCTCACCCCCGGCTGGCTCGTCGCGCCCGACGACCCGAACGACCTCGTGGCGGGGGTGTGGCCGGCTTCCGCGCATCGCGACGAGGACGGGGCCCTCGTCCTCGCCGGCGTCCCCGTCGCGGACCTCGTGCGTGAGCACGGCACCCCGGTGCTCGTGATCGACGAGGACGAGGTGCGTGGTCGCGCCGCGGCCCTGCGTCACGCCTTCGAGGACGCCGCCGCCGCGCACGGGACGACCGCCCGGCTCTACTACGCCGGCAAGGCGTTCCTCTCGACGGCGATCGCCCGCTGGGTCACCGAGGAGGGGCTGTCGGTGGACGTCTGCACCGGAGGGGAGCTCGAGGTGGCGCTCGCCGCGGGCGTGGAGCCGGCGCGGCTGGGGTTCCACGGCAACAACAAGTCGGTCGCGGAGCTGGAGCGCGCGGTCGAGGTCGGCATCGGCACGATCGTCGTCGACAGCGCGATCGAGATCGAGCGGCTGGGGGCGATCACCGCCCGCAGCGGCACCTCGCAGCGCGTCATGCTGCGGGTGATCAGCGGTGTGCACGCCGAGACCCATGACTTCCTCGCCACCGCGCACGAGGATCAGAAGTTCGGCTTCCCGTTGGCGGACGCCGGCGTCGCGGTCGCACGCATCCGCGAGCTCGACGGGCTGGAGTTCGCGGGTCTGCACTGCCACATCGGCTCGCAGATCTTCGGTGTCGCGGGATTCCGGGAGTCGGCGTCCCGTGTGCTCGACCTGCACGCCGAGCTCCGCGAGGGAGGCGAGGTCCCGGCGCTGAACCTCGGCGGCGGCTTCGGCATCGCCTACACCCGCGTCGACGACCCGGCCCCGATCGCCGAGCTCGCCGACGGCATCGTCGCCGCGGTCGCCGAGGGATGCGCGGCCCGCGGCATCCCGGTGCCCGCGCTGTCGTTCGAGCCCGGACGCTCGATCGTCGGCAACGCCGGAGTGACCCTGTACGAGGTCGGCACCACGAAGGACGTCGTGCTGGAGGCCGGCGTGCGACGCTACCTCAGCGTCGACGGCGGCATGAGCGACAACGCGAGGCCTGCGCTGTACGGCGCGCAGTATTCTGCCCGGCTCGCGTCCCGGGCGGGCGAG
Organism: Microbacterium sp.; assembly: GCA_049654285.1. GTDB lineage: Bacteria > Actinomycetota > Actinomycetes > Actinomycetales > Microbacteriaceae > Microbacterium. Next base: position 2,255 of record JBASAE010000458.1, on the reverse strand, counting down.
GGCCCGGCGCAGCTGTCCCGCGTCGTCGGCCGGCACTGCGAATCCGGTGACATCGTCGTCGACCACGAGTACCTGCCCGCCGATGTCGCCCCCGGCGACCTGCTGGCGGTCCCCGCGACGGGCGCCTACTGCGCCCCGCTGTCGAGCAACTACAACCACGTGCCGCGACCGCCCGTGGTCGCCGTGCGCGACGGTGCCTCGCGGGTGATCGTGCGCGGGGAGACCGTCTCCGATCTGCTCTCCCGGGATGCCGGGGTCGAGCCTGCGGACACAGCCCGGCCCCTCACGGAAGGAACACGATGACCGACTACCGACGACTTCGCGTGGCGCTGCTGGGCGCCGGAGCCGTGGGATCGCAGGTGGCGGGTCTGCTGCTGCGGCATGGCGACGAGCTCGCCGATCGCGCAGGTGCGCGCCTGGAGCTCGCCGGCATCGCGGTGCGCGACCTCGACGCCCCGCGCGACGTCGATCTGCCCCGGGAGCTGTTCACGACGGACGCCGAGGCGCTCATCACCGGCGCCGACATCGTCGTCGAGCTGATGGGCGGCATCGAGCCCGCGCGCTCGCACACCCTGCTCGCGCTCGGGTCCGGCGCCGACGTCGTGACCGCGAACAAGGCGTTGCTGGCGACACACGGTCCCGAGGTCTTCGAGGCCGCCGACCGGGTCGGTGCCTCGGTCTACTACGAGGCCGCCGCCGCCGGGGCGATCCCGATCATCCGTCCGCTGCGCGACTCGCTGGCCGGCGACCGGGTGGTGCGCATCATGGGCATCGTCAACGGCACCACGAACTACATCCTGGATCGGATGGACTCCGAGGGCGTCGACTTCGCCGACGTGCTCGCCGACGCGCAGCGTCTCGGCTATGCCGAGGCCGATCCGACCGCGGACGTCGAGGGTTTCGACGCCGCCCAGAAGGCCGCGATCCTGGCATCCCTCGCCTTCCACACCACCGTGCCCCTGGAGGCCGTGCACCGCGAGGGGATCACGCAGATCACCGCGTCGATGATCGAGGAGGCGCGGGCGGCGGGATTCGTCATCAAGCTGCTCGCGGTCTGCGAGCGGCTCGCCGGCGACGATTCCGAGTCGATCTCGGTGCGGGTGTACCCGGCGCTCGTGCCGCGCACGCATCCGCTCGGCTCGGTGCACGGGGCGAACAACGCCATCTTCGTCGAGGCCGAGGCCGCCGGGTCGCTGATGTTCTACGGCGCGGGCGCGGGGGGCGTGCAGACCGCCTCCGCGGTGCTGGGCGACGTCGTCTCGGCGGCGCGCCGACACATCGCCGGCGGCACCGGGGTGGGCGAGTCCACCCGTGCCAACCTGCCGATCGTGCCGATCGGCCATGTCACCACCCGGTACCAGATCACCCTCGAGGTCGCGGATGCCGCCGGCGTCCTGGCGACCGTCGCGGGACTGCTCAGCGAAGGCGGCGTCTCGGTCGCGACGGTCGTGCAGACCGTGACGCACCCGGAGAGCGACGGCGAGACGGCCCGGCTCATCATCGGCACGCACCGCGCCGCCGACCAGGCGCTCAGCGCGACCGTCCAGCGGCTCGCCGCGAGCGACGTCGTCGAGAGCGTGGTCTCGGTGCTGCGCGTCGAGGGGGAGTGAGGATGAGCGTGACCACCGCCCTCCCCGCGGCGGACGCCGCCGCGGACGACCTGCCCGCGGCCGCACCCGGCGCACGGCGCATGGTGGAGATCACGGTCCCCGCCACGAGCGCCAACCTCGGCCCGGGGTTCGACACGCTCGGACTGGCGCTGAGCATCTACGACCGCCTGGTCGTGTCGTCGTTCGACGACGACCGGATCGAGATCGAGGTCGCGGGCACCGGGGCGGACGAGATCGCCCGGGATGCCTCGAACCTGGTGCACCGCTCGATGGCACACGTCTTCGCGGACGTCGGACGGCCGATGCCCGGCGTGCGGATCTCGGCCGTGAACGGCGTGCCGCACGGGCGAGGGCTCGGATCGTCGGGGGCGGCCGTGACCGCGGGCATCCTCGCGGCGAAGGGGCTGCTGGAGGACGAGGTCGACTTCGACGCCGACACCCTGCTGCGGCTTGCGACCGAGTTGGAGGGGCACCCCGACAACGTCGCCCCTGCGCTCTTCGGGGGGCTCACGATCGCCTGGACGACGGAGCGGGGCCCGGCGTTCAAGAAGCTTCTCGTGCATCGCGGCGTCGCGCCGCTGGTGCTCGTCCCCGGGTTCACGATGTCGACCACGCTCGCGCGGTCGTTGCAGCCGCCGCAGGTGC
>JBASAE010000457.1:0-5012 GCA_049654285.1 Microbacterium sp. | reverse complement strand
TTGCGCGGGAGCTTCGGACCCAGACCTCGTCGATCGTGGGGTTCATCGGCGACGAGATCGCGAGCGGCCCGTTCGGTGGCGAGCTGATCGCGGGAGCGCAGTCGGCCCTCTCCGAGTCGGGTCGCGTGCTCATGGTCGTCAACACGGGCACCGAGGGCGATCTCGCATCGGCGCCGCTGTCGGTCTTCAGCGACCGTGGGGTCGACTCGATCATCCTCGCGACCGTGCTCACCCGCGAAGTCCAGATCCCTGCAGACCTCTGGGACGGATCGTCGGTGCTGCTCAACTGCTTCTCCCGCCTACCCGACACCCGCTCCGTGCTCCCGGACGACTATGCGGGAGGTCGGACGGCCGCCCGTCACCTCGTCGACCTCGGGCATCGCAGGTTCGCGTACGTCGGCGGGGAGGCAGAGAGCCACCCGATCACCCGACGGCTCGCGGGTGTGCGCGACGAGCTGGCCGCCCACGGCCTCGGCCTGCCGGCCTCGCACGTCGTCACGCGCGGCTGGCATGCCGACGCCGGCTACGACGGGATGAGCGAGCTCGAGGCGCGCGACGCCGTGCCGACCGCGGTCGTCTGCGGCAACGACCGGGTCGCCCTCGGCGTGCTGGACTGGGCGAAACAACGATCGGTCGACGTCCCGTCACAGCTCTCGGTCATCGGGTTCGACGACCAGCAGGAGATCGCCGCCTATACGCATCCGCCGTTGACGACCCTGCGACTGCCGTACCGGGAGATGGGGCGAGCGGCGATCGCCCTGCTCGCCGGGTCGGCCGGTGAGAGCACGGCGCTCGACTGCCCCCTGATCGAGCGTGCCTCGACGGCGCCTCCGCCGGAGCGCTAACCCGTCGGTGCCGCGCGCGTGGGTGCCACTGGAAGCGGATCGGTGAGCTCACCGACGAACCGGCCGTCACGTTGGTCGGTGAATCCGATGAGTCGCGGTGTCCCTTCGTCGAGCACGATCCTCGCCGCATAAAGCCCGGCCGGGCCAACGGACGCGGCGGCGTGGATGTCGAACGGACCGAGCGGCCCGGCGGCGTCCGCGAGATAGACGTCGCCACGCTCATAGGCGGCGTGGCGAGCCGCGCCGAGCTCAGCGGGTCCGCACGAGAACAACAGGACATGACGGCCGTCGACGACCGCCGTCTGGATCACCTCCAGCTGCGCGAACCCGGCAGGGCCACTCAGCGGCGGACCCGCCGTCCAGCTCCGGAGATCGGGGCTGGTGGCATGGCCCACGACGCCCCGTTCCCGAGGATCGCCCGTCTTGGCACGCGCGGTGAACAGCATGTGCCATCCGTCGCCGTCGGGGTCTGGGAAGACCCACGGGTCCCGCCACGCGGTCTCCCGCCACACTGGATCGTCGACCTCGTACCAGCGCGGATCGGGTGACAGCACCGGGGCGTCGCCGACCCGCCGCCAGGAGACGAGATCGACGGACACCGCGAGCCCGATCTGCTGCCACGATGTACCGCGCTCGCGAGAGATGCCGGTGTAGAAGAGGTACCAGCGTCCGTCGTCGCCGCGCACGGTCGAGCCCGTCCAGATCGCCTGATCGTCCCAGGCCGGCGCGTCCGCGGGCACCAGCGCATCGGCCTCGAGCGTCCACACGCGCAGGTCCGTGGACACCGCGTGCCCCACCGAGGCGCGGGCGTGCCGGCGATCGGGATCGCCGAGTGCCCGGGAGGCCCTGAGGAAGAACGCGTGATGCGTCCCGGCGTCCTCCGCGTACCAGCTGTCCCAGACCCAGTGGTCCTCAAGCCGCAGCATCGTCGCCCGCGTTCAGCTCGAAGGAGCACATCGTCCACGAGGCGGGCGGCAGCTCGAGCGTCGCCCGCCCCGTGCCATCCGCTCGGACCTGCACCGGCCGCTCGCCCTCGGGCGTGAGGGTGACCACGCCGGTCGGGACGGCGTCGAGGTCGGCCAGCTCGACCGCGACCTGCACCGACTCGCGCGGGTTCCGGTTCACGATCGACACGGTGAGACTGGCGCCGTCGGCGGCCAGCACGACCGTGCCCGCGACCTCGGGAAGCCCACCGAAACGCTCGGAGGGCAGCGAATCGGTCTCGAGCGCGAGCTCGAGCACCGTCCCGCCCGCGGTCGCCGCCAGCAGCGCGAACGGCCGAAAGATGGATTGCCTGGTCGCTCCGTCGCGAGTGGTCATGATCGGGGCGAGCACGTTGACCAGCTGCGCGAGCGCCGCGATGCGGACGCGATCGGCATGCCGCAGCAGGGTCGTGATGAGATCACCGACGACGACCGCGTCGAGGGCATCGTACGTTCCCTCGATGATCGGCGACCCGGCCTCGACCCAGTTGTCAGGCTGCGGCGCGAACCTCGCGGGGTCGTAGATGTTCCATTCGTCGAAAGCGAGGAGCATGGGCTTCGACTCGCCGAGCCGCGCCTTGACGGAGTCGGCGGTCGCGATGACCCCCTGGATGAACAGGTCCATCGAGTGCCCGGCCTCGAGGAGCCGCCACGGATCGCCCGGCTCGGGCTCGTAATACGCGTGCAGCGAGATGTAGTCGACGAACGGATAGGTCTCCTCGAGCACCTCGCGTTCCCACTCGCCGAAGGTCGCCATCCGCTCATGCGAGCTGCCGCACGCGATGAGGCGCAACTCCGGATCGATGGTCTTCATCGCCTTGGCGGTCTCGCGGGCGAGGCGTCCGTACTCGCGGGCCGTCTTCTGCCCCGTCTGCCAAGGGCCGTCCATCTCGTTCCCGAGGCACCAGTACCTGATGCCGAAAGGGTCGGCGGCGCCGTGCTCGACCCGGAGGTCCGCCCATTCTGTGCCCGGCCTCCCGTTGGCGTACTCCAGGAGTGCGCGTGCCGCATCGACGCCGCGCGTGCCGAGGTTCAGCGCCATGATCGGCTCGACCCCGGCCTTCCCACACCACCGGACGAACTCGTGCAGGCCGAACGTGTTCGGCTCGCGCGTCTTCCAGGCGAGGTCGAGCCGGGCCGGGCGGTCGGCGACCGGCCCGACGCCGTCCTCCCAGCGATAGCCCGAGACGAAGTTCCCGCCCGGATATCGCACGGCCGTCACGCCGAGCTCACGGATGAGTTCGAGGACGTCGGTCCGGTCGCCGTCGAGGTCCGATCTCGGCGAGTCCGGGTCGAAGATCCCGCCGTAGACGCACCGGCCCATGTGCTCGACGAAGCTGCCGAACAGCTCGGGGGCCACGGTGCCCCGACGGAACGCGGGGTGGATGGTGAGGCGTGCACTGCTCATGACTCTCGTTTCTGTGTGGTTCATTTCAGTCCGGATGTCGCGATGCCCTGTACGAAGTACCGCTGGGCGAACAGGAAGACGGCGGCCAACGGCGCGATCGAGATCGCGGCGCCGGCCATGAGCGCCGCGTGGTCGACGCTTGCGGTCGAGCTCGAGAAGAGGGTGAGGGCGGCGGGAAGCGTGCGCATCTCGAGCGACGACGAGATGACCAGAGGCCACAGGAAGTCGTTCCACAGCGCGACGAACTGGATGATGAACAGCGACGCGAGCGCGGGCTTGCTGAGCGGCAGGATGACCCTGGTGAAGATCTGCCAGTTGTTGGCGCCGTCGATCCTGGCGGCCTCGTCGAGCTCCATCGGCAGTGCCATGAAGAACTGCCGCATCATGAAGATGCCGAGTGCGCTCGCCATTCTGGGGATGATCAGCCCGTGGTAGGTATTGAGCCAGCCGAGATCGCTCTCGAGCAGGAACACCGGCACGATCGCGGTCTGGAAGGGCACCATGAGCGTCGCGATCACGATGAGGAAGAGCACCTTGCGCCCGCGGAACCGCAGACGCGCGAACGCGAAGGCCGCCATCGAGTCGAGGAGGACGAGCGCAAGGGTCGCCCCACCAGCGAAGACCACCGTGTTCACGATGAGCCTCAGGAACGGCAGATCGGTCCAGATCGAGACGTAGCCGTCGACGCTCCAGTCGCTCGGCCAGAGCCGGGTGGGGTCGGCGAAGAGGTCGGCCGGCGTCTTGAACGAGACGCCGAGCATCCAGAGGAAGGGCAGCAGGACGGCGAGCGCCGTGACCACGAGGATCGCGACGGCGACGATCCGCAGGACGATGAGGGCCGTACGTGCGGCGAGGCGGGTGCGTCGGCCGATCACGAGCTCAGTCGACATCCTGGTACCTCATCAGTCGGAGCTGGACGAAGGAGATCGCGAGGATCACGACGAACAGCACCCAGGCGATCGCACTCGCGTATCCCATGCGGAAGTCGATGAAGCCGCGCTGGTACAGGTACATGACGACCGACTCGGTCGAGAAGAGCGGTCCGCCTCTGGTCATGACGTAGGAGAGCTCGAACAGCTGGAGGCTCTGCACGGTCGCGATCACCGTCGCGAAGGTGGTGGCGGGCCGCAACAGGGGAAGTGTGATCGACCAGTACTGGCGCCACGGGCCCGCGCCGTCGATCCGCGCCGCCTCGTACAGCTCACCCGGGACGGATTGCAGCCCGGCGAGGATGATGATGAGTGTGAAGCCGAGGCCCTTCCAGATGCCGACCACGATGATCGCGGGGAGCGCGGTCGACGGGTCGCGGAGGAAGTCGGGGGTGTCGATCCCGGCGGCCCGCAACCACGTGTTGACGAGTCCGATCTGCGGATCGAGCAGGAACTGCCAGATGACACCCACGACCGCGAGGGACACGATCGTCGGGAAGTAGTAGGCCGACCGCAGCAGTGCGGTGAACCAACTGGTCTTCCGGAGCGCCTGGGCGACGCCGAGCGACAACGCGATCTGCACGCTGACGACGACGACCGTGTAGGTGGCCGTCACACGCATGGCGTTCCAGAATCGTGCGTCGCTCGCGAGCTCGACGTAGTTGTCGAGCCCGCTCCAGGACGACGCGCCGCCGACGGACCAGTCGTGGAGACTCATCCAGCCGGTCGCGACGAGCGGATAGATCACGAACACGCCGAGCACCAGTCCCGCGGGCAGCAGGAAGAGGTAGGCGCTGTTGAACCGCGCGCGGCGCCGGCCGCGGGCGCGCACGGGACGCAGCGCGTC
>JBASAE010000456.1:0-2114 GCA_049654285.1 Microbacterium sp. | reverse complement strand
CCGGCCCGGGACCGTCATGACGGGGGCGACCGTGACCGGCGTCACGCCGGACGGCCGGATCACGAACGGCGGCGGGGGCGGGCATCACGACGCCTTCGACCTGATCGTCGCGGCCGACGGCATCCGCAGCACCGTCCGCGGCAGCCTGCCCGGCGACCCCGGCATCGCCTACGCCGGCTACTCGACCTGGCGCGGCATCACCGACGGGCCGATCGACCTCGGCGGCGAGGCCGGCGAGACCTGGGGACGCGGCCGGCGCTTCGGGATCGCCCCGCTCGCGGACGGACGGGCGTACTGGTTCGCCGTGGTCACCGCCCCGCGCGACGCCCCCGGCGACCCCGGCGACCTGCGGCGGCTGTACGACGACTGGCACGCGCCGATCCCCGCCCTCATCGCCGCCACCTCGCCGGAGCGCGTCCAGTACCTGCCGATCGACGAGCTGGCGCGGCCATCGGCCTCCCTCGTGCACGGTCGCATCGTGCTGCTCGGCGATGCCGCCCACGCGATGACCCCCAACCTCGGGCAGGGTGGCGGACAGGCGATGGAGGATGCCGCCACCCTGGCGGCGCTGCTCGCACCGCTGGCGACGCACGCCTCCCCCGACGCCGCCTCGTTGGACGCCGCGCTGCGTCGCTACGACGGGTTGCGGCGTCCCCGCACCCGGCGCATCGCCGCACAGTCCCGGTTGATCGGCCGTCTCGGCCACACCCGTGGCGCCGTCACCACCGCGCTGCGCGACCTCGTGCTCGCCGCGACGCCCTCGGCGGCGCTCCGCCGACAGCTCCTGAGCGTGCAGGAGTGGGACCCGCCCGCCTGATCCGTGCCGCCCGCGCGGCGGGGGCGTACGACCGGCGCGCCGACGGTGGCGCCGACGACCTGGCCGCCCATCCCGCCGGGGGCGAGCCTGGGGCACCCGCCGATAGGATTGAGCCCATGTCCAAGGTCCTTCAGTCCCTCCCCGTCGGCGAGCGCGTCGGCATCGCCTTCTCCGGTGGTCTCGACACCTCCGTCGCCGTCGCGTGGATGCGCGACAAGGGCGCGATCCCCTGCACCTACACCGGCGACCTCGGACAGCCCGACGAGGACGACATCGAGTCGATCCCGGGCCGCGCGCTGGAGTACGGCGCCGAGGTCTCCCGGCTGGTCGACGCGAAGACCGCCCTGGTCGAGGAGGGCTTCGTCGCCCTGCAGTGCGGCGCCTTCCACATCCGCTCCGGCGGCAAGACGTACTTCAACACCACGCCGATCGGCCGCGCCGTGACCGGCACGCTGCTGGTGCGGGCGATGCGCGAGGACGGCGTGGACATCTGGGGCGACGGCTCGACCTACAAGGGCAACGACATCGAGCGGTTCTACCGCTACGGCCTGCTCGCCAACCCCCGTCTGCGCATCTACAAGCCGTGGCTCGACGCCGACTTCGTCACCGAGCTGGGCGGACGAGCGGAGATGAGCGAGTGGCTCGTCGAGCACGGCTTCCCCTACCGCGACTCGGCCGAGAAGGCGTACTCGACGGACGCCAACATCTGGGGCGCCACGCACGAGGCGAAGACCCTGGAGCACCTCGACGTCTCGCTGGAGAGCGTCGACCCGATCATGGGTGTGAAGTACTGGGACGAATCGGTCGCGATCGCGACCGAGGACGTCACGGTCACCTTCGACGCCGGGCGCCCCGTCGCGCTCAACGGCCAAGAGTTCGCCGACCCTGTGGCGCTGGTCTTCGAGGCGAACCGCATCGGCGGACGCCACGGCCTGGGCATGAGCGACCAGATCGAGAACCGCATCATCGAGGCGAAGTCGCGCGGTATCTACGAGGCCCCGGGCATGGCCCTGCTGTTCATCGCGTACGAGCGCCTGGTCAACGGCATCCTCAACGAGGACACCCTGGCGACCTACCACGAGCAGGGCCGGCGCCTGGGGCGCCTGATGTACGAGGGCCGCTGGCTGGAGCCGCAGTCGCTCATGCTGCGCGAGTCGATCCAGCGCTGGGTGGGATCGACGATCTCCGGCACGGTCACGCTGCGGCTGCGGCGCGGCGACGACTGGACGATCCTCGACACGGTCTCGCCGAACCTGTCCTACGGGCCGGAGAAGCTGTCGATGGAGCGCGTCGGCGA
>JBASAE010000455.1:0-1820 GCA_049654285.1 Microbacterium sp. | reverse complement strand
CTGGTCGCGCAGGCCGCCGCCGGGTTCGCCGCGTACCTGCGAGCGCGCGTCCCGGGCACCCCGACCGTGGTGATCGGCTACGACGGGCGGCGCAACTCCCGTCGGTTCGCCCTCGATTCGGCCGAGCTGTTCGCCGGTGCCGGGCTGCGCGCGGTCCTGCTGCCGCGGCTGCTGCCGACACCGGTGCTGGCGTTCGCGGTGCGGCACCTCGGCGCGGACGCCGGGGTCATGGTCACCGCGAGCCACAACCCGCCGAACGACAACGGCTACAAGGTGTATCTGGGCGGCGACGACCACGGCTCGCAGATCGTCTCCCCCGCCGACGCCGAGATCGCCGCCGAGATCCAGCGCGTCGCGGATGCCGGCGACATCGGCTCCCTGCCTCGATCGCACGGCTACGAGATCGCCGCGGAGGGCGTCGTCGACGCCTACGTCGCCGCGACCGCGGCCCTCGCACCGGCGCCGCTCGGTGTGCAGGAGATGCGTTGGGTGTACACGGCCATGCACGGCGTGGGCTGGGAGACCTTCTCGCGCGTGCTCAAGACCGCGGGCTACCCGGCGCCCCGCGTGGTCGAGGAGCAGCGCGAACCCGATCCGATGTTCCGCACCGTCTCCTTCCCGAACCCCGAGGAACCGGGCGCGATGGACCTCTCCTTCGCGCGGGCCCGCGTCGCCGACGCCGAGTTCGTCATCGCGAACGATCCGGACGCCGACCGCCTCGCGGTCGCGATCCCGGATGCGACGGCCGAGGGCGGCTGGCGTCGCCTGACCGGGAACGAGGTCGGCCTGCTGCTGGGCTGGCGCGCCGCCCGCGCGTCCGAGGGCACGCCCGGCGCATCGCTGGCGTGCTCGCTGGTCTCCTCCCCCGGACTCGGGGCGATCGCGGAGTCGTACGGCCTGGGCTTCCACGAGACGCTCACCGGGTTCAAGTGGATCTCGCGCGCACCGGGCATGGTGTTCGGCTTCGAGGAGGCACTGGGGTACCTCGTCAACCCGGAGACCGTGCGCGACAAGGACGGCATCTCGGCCGCGATGGCGATCCTCGGCCTCGCCGCCGAGGCGCGCGTGCGCGGAACCGATCTCGCGGGGCTCCTGGACGAGCTCGGCGAGCGGATCGGACGCTTCGCCAGCGGACAGGTGTCCGTGCGCGTCGACGACCTTTCGGTGATCGCCGGACTGATGGCGTCCCTGCGGGCCGAGCCTCCGGCGGCGTTCGGCGAGCGTGCCGTGGCCTCCGCCGACGATCTCGCCGCGGGCACGAACGGGATCCCCGCGGCCGACGTGCTGCGCTACCGCCTCAGCGATGGATCGCGCGTGGTCGTGCGGCCCAGCGGCACCGAGCCGAAGCTCAAGGTCTACATCGATGCGAAGGCCGACACCGCCGGTGCGGCGCAGGCCGCCGTCCTCGACCTCGAGGCCGCCGTCCGCACGCTGCTCTCCGAGAGGTCCTAGGCGACTTGCTGCCGCTCGTGCTGACCGCGGCGGTCACGGTGATCGCCGCGGTCATCCAGCGCGTCACGGGACTGGCCTTCGTCCTCGTGCTGATCGGCCCGATCGTGCTGGTGTACGGACCCGTCGAGGGGGTGACGATCGCCCTGCTGCTCGCGGTTGTCGCCTCCCTCTTCGCGCTCCCCGGGGCCTGGCGCGAGGTCGACTGGCCGCGCACCCGGTGGCTGCTCGGCTCTGGCCTCCTGGCGGCTCCGCTCGGAGCGCTGACCGCGTGGGTGCTTCCCGATGCCGCGCTGCTGCTGCTCATCGGTGCGATGGGCCTGGTGGCCCTCACCGCCCAGAGGCTGGGCGGCATCGCGCGTCGCCTGCAC
>JBASAE010000454.1:0-2296 GCA_049654285.1 Microbacterium sp. | reverse complement strand
CCATGATGCTGACGCAGATGGGCACGCTCGTGCTCGATCACCGCGCGCAGCTGCGGCTCGCTCAGTAGCTCTTTGAGGGCCGTCGACAGGAAGATCTCGGGGTCTCTGGAGGGCACGGCGCATGCGGTCGGCTCATCCGAGTCGAACCACACGAGGGTCACCCCGTCCGACTTCTCGCGAGAGACCGCGACCGGCGCAAAGCGCCCGACGGCTTCGCGCCAGGAGTCGGCGAGCGGTTCCGCGGAGGCGGAGACGAAAGCGATCACGGCTGCGAGCACGCCGAGGCTCAGCCAGCCCACGACCGTCAGCATCAGCCCTTCACCCCGGCTCGCCACGCTCACGCCGCCGACAGCACACATGAGGGCGGTGGTCGCGGAGGCCACCGCGAGCCCGATGCCAGCGAACAGGGCGCTGAACCACAGAGTCAGTGCGGTGCGCGGGTGGCGCACCTGCCATCGTCCGGCGGTGAGCACGAGAGGGGCGAGCAACAGAACCAGTGCTGCGGCGGCGAGGAAGGAAGCAGTAGCGATCACCTGCTCACCTGCGCTTGCGGGATGTCTTGCCGGTGATCGCGCTACGGAGCAGGTCCAGGTCCTCGTCTGCGAGGTTTCCCGCGAACTGCAGCAGCGCGGCCTGCCGGTCGCCGGCTCCGTCGAGGGCGGTCATCATCGACCGTCCGACGTGTTCGTCGCCGGATCGAGCGGCATGGAAGCGGACCTTTCGCGGGGAGTCGCCGGAGCGGACAACGTCGCCCTTTTTCTGCAGGCGTTCGAGTGCGGTCATCAACGTTGTGTAGGCCGGTACGTGTCCGGTGAACACCGACTGGATGTCGCGCGCACTCAAGGGCTCCGAAGCTTCCCAGAGGATGCGCATGACCTCACCCTCGAGTTCGCCTCGTTCGCGTGTACGCTCTCCCGCCATCTGACACCTCCGTCATTCGGTCTCACCGCACTCTCGTCTACATGATGTCATAGACCTATCGATGCGAGGCAGCCGGCACCTCATCGACGCGCGAAGCGGCGGCGGTACTCCCGCGGGGTAGTGCCCGTGATGTTGCGGAAGTGGTGTCGGAAGTTCGCCGCTGTGCCGAGCCCGCACTGGTGGCCGATGTGATCGACGGGCGCGTCCGTGGTCTCGAGGAGTTCGCGGGCGTGGTCCACGCGTGCGGCGTTGAGCCACTTCATCGGAGTGGTCCCGGTCTCTGCGGTGAACCGGCGCTCGAAGGTGCGCAGGGGAAGATGCGCGTGGGAGGCGAGTTCAGCCACGGTCAGCGGGTCTGCGAGGTGGCGCAGGGCCCATTCTTGGGTCGCGCCGAGATCGGCCGACGTGAGCGGTCGTGACGGCAGGCGGATGAACTGCGCCTGGCCTCCGTCCCGGTAGGGCGCTGCGACGATCCCGCGAGCGATGTCGTTGGCGACGGCCGCGCCGTGATCTGCGCGACGGAGATGAAGGCAGAGGTCGATGCCGCTGACGACACCGGCGGAGGTGAGGATATCGCCGGAGTCGACATAGAGGACGTCGGGGTCGATCTGCGCGGTCGGGCAACGCCGAGCGAGTTCGTCTGCGTGATACCAGTGGGTCGTCGCTCGTTTGCCGTCGAGGAGGCCTGCCGCAGCGAGCGCGAATGCCCCGGTGCAGATGGAGGCGATGCGGGCGCCGCGGGCGTGGGCAGCGCGGAGCGCGTCGGTGACGGTGTCGGGGACGGGTTCGAGGAAGTCGCGGTAGGCGGGGATGATCACCGTATCGGCCGTCGACAGGGCGTCGAGTCCATGCTCGATGATGATCGGCCAGCCATGGTCGGTGGCGACGGGGCCGGGTTCGCGTGCGCACAGCAGAACGTCGTATGGGAGTTGGGGTGCCCCGAAGACGACGAAGGGCATGCTGATCTCCAGCGGCAGGGCGTGGTCGAGGACGAGGACCGCGATGCGATGCGCGGGAATCGCGGTGGGGGCCAGCGGGGAGGTCATGGCGGAGATCTATCCTTCTGCGTCGTTCATGCCACTGTTCCTGGCGTCGCGTGGCGGGGAGACTTGTTATCTCTACAACATGTAGATACAGAATTTTATCCCCGGAAAGACCATCGCATGCCTCTGCCCTCTCGTCGTATCGCCGCCGTTGGCGCGATCATCGTTTCGCTCGCCTTTGCGGGGTGTGCGAGCACTACCGACACGACCACGCACTCCCCCGGAGCGAGCGTCTCGGACGCCGGATACCCGGTCACGATCGACAATTGCGACCGTGAGACGACGTTCGATGCCGCGCCCGACCGCGTCGTGAGCCTGTGGCAGTCGGCGAC